>NZ_CZVS01000011.1:0-74955 GCF_001535985.1 Candidatus Kryptonium thompsonii
TGGATAATAAGATGCGAATGAACAAAGAAAAATTGCAGCAAGCCAAACAGCAATAAAATCTGTTAACTTCATTTCCACTGGAAGGGATGGAATTATATAAACTGTGGGATCAAGAGGAAAGATATGATATTTCTCCTGAATATAACAAACAATGAATCCAATCAAACTTCCAACGCTTGCCCCAGTTATGCCAATTATAATCCCCTCAAACATAAAAATTCTAACGATATCCGAGCTTTTTGCACCCATCGCCCTTAAAATTCCAATGTCTCTCGTTTTTTTCAATAACCGACATAGTCAGGGAACCCAATATATTAAAAGTTGCGACAAAAATTATCAATGACAATATAACATACGCAACCCATCTCTCAATCTGCATCACCGAATATAAATCCTTGTGAAGGTCATACCATGTTTTAACTTGAAATTCATTCCCAAGCCGTGATTGAATTATTTTCTTAACATCTTCAGATTTATCGATGTCATAGAGACGAATCTCAACGCCATTTATCTTCCCCCTCATGTCAAAAAGTTCCTGTGCAGATTTAAGCGATGTAAAAGCATAATATCCATCGTAATCTTTATTGTTTGATTCAAATATTCCAGAGACGACAAATTTTTTTACATTCGGTTGAACTAATCCAAACATAGATGAAAAACTTGGACTAACGAGTGTCACAGTATCACCAAGAAGAGCATTTAATCTATCTGCTATCGTCAATCCCAGAATAATTTTAGGTAATTTATCCCCATCCGAAAGGTCAAAGTTTCCAAGAACTAACTTGCTTGGGAGCCCCGAAACAAGGTGTGCCTTTGTAGGATCTATGCCTTTAATATACAAAACTCGATTATTTCTATCTGAGATTAACATTGCTTTGCTTATAACAAAAGGAGCATATCCCCTAATTTGACTTATATCAGAGATTGCTCCTTCTATCTTTTTGAAATCCTCAGTGCTTAAATTTAACTTCTTTTCGATTCTTATATGCGGATCAAATTCTACGAGAATTTTCGTGACAAGTCCATTGAAACCATTGAAAACAGAAAGGACAATTATAAGTGCCGAAACACCAATAGTGACCCCGATAAACGATATTAAACTTATAATTGATACAAGAGTTATTTTTCTTTTCGAGCGAAGGTATCTCCAAGCGATGAAAGTTGTAAAGGGGAGCTTTAGCATATCACAAACGCTTGCTTTAAAAAGACAAATCTACAACAAAACCAGGTAGCCACCCGAAAGTGGCTACCTTGATTAAATTTAATAGTTCCCAGCGTAAACTGACAATTTGGTTGTATTTTTTCTGTTTACACTCACCCATGCTTTCCCATCAGCAACTAAGCGATCGCGCACTTGTTGAGGGGTGGCGCTGGGATTTCCTGATAGATAAAGAGCAGCCGTCCCAGCGACATGAGGCGCAGCCATTGATGTTCCACTGAGAGTTGCAGTTGAACTACCGATATAAGTTGATAAAATCCTAACACCTGGAGCATTTATATCAAGCAATGAACCCCAGTTTGAAAATGTTGCAAACTTATTTGATTCATCATAAGCTCCAACCGTGATTGCTTCTTTAACATGAGCAGGGCTGTAAAACTTCGCGTCTTATCCATCATTTCCAGCCGCAATCGCGTAAACAACCCCAGCATTAATTGAGTTTACAACTGCATAATCAAGCGAATTATACGAGGTCCCAGTTCTTGCACCAAGGCTCATGTTCGCAACCATCGGTAGATTTGGATTGTTAAGCTTTTGCTGGGTTACAAAATCAACACCAGCAATTACATTTGAAAACGTCCCCGAACCATCATCACCAAGAACCTTCACAGCAAAAAGCTCAACACCCGGTGCAACGCCAACAACATAACTATTATCATCCTTAGCCCCAATTATTCCAGCGACGTGTGTACCATGACCATTCCCATCATCAGCTGTTCCCTTACCTGTAAAATCAACACCACCAACAACATTTAAATCAGGATGATTTAATTGAATCCCAGTATCAATTACATAAACTCTAACCCCACTTACGCTTCCACTTCCATCTCCCGCCTTTGTTGAACTTATATCAGCATCAATTCTATCAATCCCCCACGGCAATGTTTGAGCAAAAGCATAGACAATTCCATCTTCCTCAATGTAATCTATCCTTGGATCGGCTCGCAAAGCAATAAGTTTATCCTCAGGGATTTCTGCAGCGAAACCTCTAATTGTATAGCGATAAACATGCTCAAGATTTAGACCATAAGTTGAAGCAATTTCACCAGCAATTTTATTAACTGTTTGAGCGACACTTTTGAAATCACCTTTTGGCAAAACATTTTCCTTGAAGACAACGATATATTTCCCTGGGATCGTATTTTCTGCTGATTTTATAACCGGTGCAAGCCCCTGTTGTTGTGTTTGACTGAACTGCTCTTGCTCAAAGGGTTGACTACATCCTGAAATCAACCCAATTAAAAATGAAATAACAAAGATTAAAGATATCGTGAGAATAACTCTCTTTTTCATCTTATCTCTACCTCCAGTTTTTACCTTTGTTATCTAAAATTAAAAGCCCAGCCTTTAAGGCTGGGCGAAAGGAAAAAACGTCAAACTACTTTTACTTCGTCGGCAAGGTATAAAGAACACCAACCCCAACATCCAAATAGTTTTTTGTCCCCACAACAGCTGAATACTTAAGGGTTCCAACAACCTTCACATTTGGCGCTGCGCTATAGGTGACAAATCCTCCAACTCCCCCAGTAATCTTTGTTGCGCTTTCTGGCTTGCTGACAAAAGCAACTCCCAAATCACCTAAAACCCCAAGCTCAACCTTGTCTTGAGTGTAAGCAGTGTAGCCCAAACCATACTTCACAGGGATGAATGTGTACTCTGCAGATTGATCCTCCTTCGGAAATGTCGTATAGCCAACTGAAAGTTGACCAGAAAATCCTTTCACCTTAAAAAAGCTTTCGGGAATATCATAACGATAATAAACGCTGCCTCCAAAACCAACCGTTGGCTTTGCAGTTCCATACCCAAGTGCTAATCCACCTCCAACCTCTCTCGATAAAGCGACACTACTTACTAATAAAGCTAAAGCCAAAAATAAAAAGAGCCCTCTCATATTAACCTCCCTATTATTTTTAATTTTTGATTTTTGTTTATTTTTTTACCACATCGTTATTATACAAAATTTAAAAATAAAAGTCAAGAGGTGTAAATTTTTTTTAAGCATTTAATCAAAAGTTTAAATTTTCCCTATACAAAAAATACATAACCAGCGACCAAGTAACTCAATTCCGACCTCTAAAATTTCAATAAATTTAGTCTATCCCCTACGCTCTAATTAAATCCCATAAACATCACCCTGAAACCTAATTTTAAAACTTTATAATCTTGCGATTCCCATTTTAATTTTAAAATAAAAAATTTGTATTATTAAGTGAATTCCACCAAAAAGGGTAATTCAAGAATAGACAGAGAAAATGCGCAAGAAAAACATTGAAAGAATCACATCACCGGTATGTTTCAAAGGTTTGTATTTAAAAATAAATTCAATAGGTTTGATCCTTTATGGAAAAGGATAATGAAGTAATCAAAATCCTTTTGATTGAGGATGACCCAAATATCGCGGGTTTAATTAAGTATTATCTAAATTCATACAAAAAATATTCCTTCGCTGTCGACTGGGCTGAAACGGCGGAAAGGGGGATTGAAAAACTTTCCTTGGCAAATACTTATAATTTAATTTTGCTTGACTATTATCTCCCGGAAATGAATGGAATAGAGGTGCTTAAAATTATCAAATCGCGAAACATAGATACATTAGTGATAATGCTCTCAAGCGTAAAGGAAAAAGAAGTTATGAGCGAAGTTTTGAAACTTGGAGCCACTGATTACTATATGAAAGAAGATATCATTGGACCACTTTTACCCGTCATCGTAGCAAGCGCCATTGAAAAAGAAAATCTCAAAAAGCAAATTGAAAAAGATAAAGGCGAACAATCTCAAAAAATTGAAGCAATTCAAGAAATAGTTATTACTGTATCACATGAGATAAATAACCCACTTGCTGCAATAAAGCTTGCAACAAATATTTTGCTTAAAAAAGATCTCTCCCCCGATGTAAAAACATACATCAAAATAATCAAGGAAAGCACAGATAGAATTGAACAAACTGTCTTAAAATTAAGGGAACTTAAAAGTGACCAAATCGTCCCATATGTAGGGAAGTTAAGAATGTTCGATTTATCAAATAAACCAGGTCACCAACAAAGTGAAAGCAAAGAATGAGTGGAAAAAATGTTCAAGCAAAAATTTTAATTGTTGACGACGAAGAATACCTATGCGAGTTACTAAAAGATGAACTGCTCTCAACAAATCTCTTTGAAGTTGACATAGCAAATGATGGAGCGCAAGCGATAAATAAAATTCAGAGTAAAATTTACGATGTTGTCCTTCTTGATATAAAAATGCCAAGGATTTCTGGAATTGAAGTTTTAAAGTTTATAAAAGAATATTCCCCGGATACAGAGGTGATAATGATAACAGCGCTTGGAGATATAAAACTTGCGGTTGAAACAATTAAACTCGGTGCATTCGATTTCATAACGAAACCATATAATTTTGATGAACTTCTCGTTTCAATTCAAAATGCGCTTGAAAAACGACAGCTTAAACTTCAAAACATATTAATGCAAAAGGAACTATCACATCTCACGCAAAGCGATGAAATAATTGGACAAAGCAAGGTATTTAAAGATGTACTTGACATCGTTGCACGAGTGGCTGGAACTGACACAACAGTTTTAATTTACGGTGAAAGTGGAACTGGAAAAGAAGTTATAGCTCGCCTCATCCATAAAAACAGTTTGCGCAAGGATAAACCATTTGTCACAATAAATTGCGCCGCAATTCCAGATACACTTCTCGAATCAGAGCTATTTGGTTACGAAAAAGGAGCCTTCACAGATGCTCACACATCAAAGCCAGGACTCGTAGAAATTGCAAACGGTGGGACCTTATTTCTTGATGAAATTGGTGATTTAAGTCAATATGTTCAACCAAAGTTACTTAGATTTATTGAAACGGGTGAATTTAGAAGAGTTGGTGGGAACAACATCTTAAAAGTTGATGTGAGAATAATCTCAGCAACAAATAAAGATTTAAATGAAGAGGTTAAGAAAGGTAATTTCAGAGAGGACTTGCTCTATAGGCTAAATGTTGTGACGATTCGCCTTCCAGCTCTAAGAGAAAGAAAGGAAGACATTCCATTGCTTGTTGAATATTTCCTCAACAAAAAGACGCGAGGAAGAAAAAAGATCAGCCCAGAGGCGATGCAAATTTTGATAAACTACGACTGGCCTGGGAATATTCGAGAACTTGAAAATGTAGTTGAAAGAGCAGCGATACTTGCTAAAGACGACATAATAAAACCCGAAGACCTGGCGTTAAAACCTGAACTTAAAGAAGATTACTATGCCAAACTTATGCGAAAACCTGTCAATACCCTTTCACTTGCTGAACTTGAAAAAATCCACATTGAAAATGTTTTAAAAGCAAACAACTGGAATAAGTCAAAAACAGCTGAAATTCTTGGTATCAGTTTAAAAACCCTATATCTTAAATTAAAGCGCTATGGAATAAGTGAACCGTTTTAATTTCTGGTTTTAATCAATTTTTTAAAATAAAAAAACGGGGAGATGAAAATCTATGGACATGGAAAGAGAAAATATTCAAACGCAAGAACAGGAAGAAACTAAACCGAGGTTGATAGCAGGGCGTCAACCCGTTATCGAAGCGCTAAAATCCCAAAGCGTGATGATCGAAAAAATTTATCTTCTCCACGGTATAAGGGGAAGTCAAATTGACAAAATCAGAAATCTTGCGCGCAAAAAAGGCGTGCCATTTGTTGAATTAAACAAACAACGATTTCGCGAACTTGCAAGTGATATAGCAACACAGGGAGTTATCGCAGTTATAAGCGAGGCAAAATATATAAGCGTTGACGATATTTTAAATGTATCAAAAGAGAAAAATGAACTACCCTTCATTTTAATACTTGATGAAATAGTTGATCCTCAAAACTTTGGAGCGCTTGTCAGAACCGCCGAATGCGCGGGAGTTCATGGAATTATAACCACGAAACATCACACTGCGATCATAAATTCAACTGTAGCACGTACATCCGCTGGAGCAGTCGCTCATGTCGGAATAGCGAAAGTTACAAATCTCGCACAAACTCTTGATGAATTAAAAGAGAAAGGAATATGGATCGTTGGCGCGGATGCAAATGCCTCAAGGCTCTACTACGAGATTGATTACACAGTGCCAGTAGCAATTGTAATAGGAAATGAAGGGCGTGGCTTAAGATTTTTGACCAAACAAAAATGTGATTTCCTTGTAAAAATTCCGATGTACGGAAAAGTCGAATCGCTGAATGCATCCGTTGCAGGGGCTTTGATAATGTATGAGGTCGTAAGAGCAAGAGAATTGAAAAAGAAAAAAATTGTAAATCCATATCTAACTGTAAACGAGCCACTTCTCATGTCATCCTCGACCTTTACTCAACCGTCGGAGCCATTGGCTCCTCAACCAGAAACGAATCAAGATGTTGAGCAAACTGAAGACAGGAAAGAAAAGTCGAAAAAGAAAACAACAAAATCAAAAAAGTGAATCAAACAGCTCAAAATAAAATTTTTCACCTTGCTGAAAAATTTTTCGCCAGAATGGTCTCGATAAGAAGAAAAATCCATCAATATCCAGAACTTGCTTACGAAGAATATAAAACATCCGAACTTATAGCACGAACCCTTAAATCACTTGGTTTAAAAGTCCAAACTGGAATCGCTAAAACGGGTGTAATCGGCATTCTTGAAGGCTCAAAGAAAGGAAAAGTCGTTGCGCTACGCGCTGACATGGATGCCTTACCGATACAAGAGCAAACTGGTTTGCCCTTTTCTTCAAAAGTTCCTGGAAAAATGCATGCTTGTGGACACGATGCTCACACCGCGATGGTTCTTGGCGCAGCAATGATATTAAAACAACTTCAAAGTGAGCTAAACGGAACAGTTAAGTTTATTTTTCAGCCAAGCGAAGAAAAAAATCCCGGTGGCGCAAATCAGATGATAAAAGAAGGCGCACTTAACAATCCAAAGGTTGATTATATCTTCGGTCTTCATGTTCGTCCAGACGCTGATCCAGGAACAATTTTCGTCAAAGATGGACCGCTTATGGCATCCGCTGATGAGATTTACATTAAAATTAAAGGGAAAGGTGGGCATGGCGCCCGCCCCCATTTTACAATCGATCCTATAGTAATTTCAGCAGAAGTTGTTCTAGCCTTACAAAAAGTCGTAAGCAGATTTTTTGACCCATTGAACCGAGAGTTTTAACAATTGGCTCAATTCACGCAGGAACAGCAACCAATATAATCCCTGATGAAGTCACAATATCTGGGACACTGCGAACAATGAATGAAGAATGGCGTAAAAAAAGCATGGCAAATGATTGACCAAATCCTACGCGGAATAACATCAACTTATGGTGCTAGTTACGAATTAAAAATTAATCAAGGTTATCCAGTTTTAGTAAATGATCCAGAAACCACAAGGTTTGTAAAAGAAAAAGCAATTGAACTTTTTGGAAAAAATAAAGTATTTGAGGCAAAGCCAGTGATGGGAGCTGAGGATTTCGCTTATTACCTTCAAAAAGTTCCGGGATGCTTTATATGGCTTGGTGCTGGACATAAAAACTCAAAACACGATATACACAGTTCAAAGTTCACAATAAATGAAGAAGCAATGAAATACGGCGCCTCCCTTCTTGCTTATCTTACTATCTCCATTCTGTCAAAATAAAAAGCCAATTTTTAAACTTGTATCCAGACCCGCAGACTAAGCTCGAAAAGTTCGCTGGTATACTTGACAAATTAATGCTCATCGTCGCTGGCTCAGTTATAGCAACACTTATAATCGAATATGGCTTCTACATTAGTGACTCGGTTAAACGGGTTATACAGCAGTTTAATCTGATTGCGATTTTCTACTTCGTTTTTTTCAACCTTTCAAAACTAGTGATAAATCCTCAACCACTTAGTTACCTTCGCAAAAAATGGATTGAATTCATCTTAACATTTTTAATCATACTTCAAAGCATTGGATTTTTATTATATTTCAGGGAACCATACACAATTGACATCAAAACACTCACAAGAATATATATCGCCTCTGCGCAAATCTATCTCACCCTTGACATCGGCTTAAAAGCAATAAGATATAGTCAAAGGTTAATTCAAAAATCGGTTCATCCCGCACGACTTCTCGTGATAAGCTTTATGCTTTTAATTTTTGGTGGAACCTTGCTGTTGCTTCTTCCGAAAGCAACATATAAAGGAATTTCAATAATTGATGCGCTTTTTACCGCAACAAGTGCCGTATGTGTGACGGGATTAACGGTTGTTGACACAGGAAAATACTTTACAACATTTGGGCAATTAATCATAATGTTTTTAATTCAACTCGGTGGACTCGGTATAATGACATTTACAACATTCTTTATGCTCCTTTTAAGTGGTGGACTGGGAATAAAAGAAAGGCTTATGCTTGGTGAAATTTTTAGCGAAAGAAACTTATCAAAGATTTCATCAACCGTAACAAGAATTCTTTTTATAACTTTCGCAATCGAAGCAATTGGGGCAATCGCTCTTTATAATTTTCTCCCAGATTCAATTTTTAAAAATGAAACCGAAAAAATTTTTTGCTCAATTTTTCATTCAATTTCTGCTTTCTGCAACGCTGGGTTTTCAACTTTCTCAAATAATCTAATGGACATAAAAAATAACATACCTGCAATTCTTACAATAGCAACCCTTATTATCCTTGGTGGGCTTGGATTCATTGTTTTAAGTGAATCGATCGAAAAACCGTTTTTAAAAATGTTGAGGAAAATCAAATTTTTGAGAAATAAAATCCCACCACAAAGAGTTGTCTTTAGTCTTCATTCAAAGTTAGCAATTTCAACAACTGCCATTTTAATAATTTTCGGGTCGCTGTTCTTTTTTATCCTTGAGTTTAATAACTCTTTAAAAGCTGAACCCACGCTCGGAAAAGTTGCTCACGCTTTCTTTCAAGCTGTAACACCAAGGACCGCTGGATTTAATACAATTGATATCTCAAAAATTAGCATCACAACGACGCTGTTTATAATGTTGCTCATGTGGATAGGTGCATCACCTGGCTCAACTGGTGGTGGCATTAAAACGACTTCCTTTGCCTTAATTGTTCTGAAAATTCGGTCGATGATAAAAGGCGATGAGAGAGTTGAAATCTTCAATAAACAGATAAGCGAGGAGAGTGTATCAAGAGCGTTCGCTTCGGGATTGCTTTCTATTCTTTTGATATTAACAGCCACATTTATTCTCACAATAACTGAAAAAACGGCAAACTTAATTGATATATATTTTGAAACTGTATCAGCATTTGGAACCGTTGGATTAAGCAGAGGGATAACACCTAATTTGACAATTTTTGGAAAGTTGATTATCATTACGATGATGTTTATTGGAAGAGTAGGACCCCTTGTCTTTTCATTTGCGCTTTTTGGAAAAGCCGAGAAAAAACGCTATGAACTTCAAAAAGAAAATGTTTTGGTCACATAATGAAGAAATTTGCCGTAATTGGTCTTGGAACGTTCGGAAAAAGTCTTGCCATGGAACTTGCGGAATCAGACGCTGAAGTTCTTGCAATCGATATAAGCGAAGAAAGGATAAATGAAATCAGCCACCCCAATATCACAGCTGTAAAATTTGACAGCACCGACATAAAAGAACTTGAAAGATTTGGAATAAAAGATACAGATGCTGTTATCGTCACAATTGGAGAAAATTTTGAAGCATTACTTTTAACCTGCGTATTGCTCAAAGAGCTTGGAGTCAAAAGAATAATTGCAAGAGCAAATGAAGAGATTCACAAAAAAATTTTGAAAAGCATAGGTATACGAGAAGAAGACATAATCACGCCTGAAGAAGAGGTTGCAAAACGACTTTCAAAATTGCTTTTAAGCGAAGGTTTTATTGAATTTTTTGAGATCACAAAGGATTATGAAATAGCATGGATAAAAGCCCCTAAAAGTTTTTTAGGAAAAACAATTCGTGAACTTGAATTGAGGCAAAATTACAATGTCCTACTTGTAACAGTTATAAGAAATGAAAAAACAATAGGCGTTCTTGATCCCGATACAACAATCGAACAAAACGATGAGTTGTTAATCTTTGGCAGAGATAAAGATATTAAAAAAATAATTCACCAAAGCAATGTATAAAATTTCAGCTCAGAAAAGATTTTCGGCTTCACATATAATCAAAGATTACCCAGGCGAATGCGGTCGCCTGCATGGTCACAATTGGAATGTTAAAGTTACAGTTAAAGCAAAAGAACTAAATGACTTTGGAATGGCTATAGACTTCAAAGAATTATCCCAAATTTTGAATGAAGTAATTGAAAAACTTGATCACTATCACCTTAACGATATACCACCATTTAATGAAATTCAACCGACCGCTGAAAACCTTGCAAAATTTTTCTATGATGAGCTGAAATCAAAACTGGCTCAATATAAAAATGTTGAAATTGACTCAGTTGAAATATGGGAAACTGAAAAATACTCCGCAATTTATCAAGAGTGAATAACTGTAAAAAATGAAAGCAAACAAGCCCGAAAACATACTTACTGTAAACGAAATTTTCTTTAGCATCCAAGGCGAATCAAGCTGGATGGGATTTCCCTGCGTCTTCGTCAGGTTAACATACTGCGATTTAAGGTGTGTATGGTGCGATACTGAATATGCTTTCTACGAGGGTGTTGATATGACAATTGATGAAATTATTGAACAGGTGAGATCATACAACTGTAATCTTGTCGAGATAACAGGCGGAGAACCATTATTCCAAGAAAACACATTGAAACTAATTGAAAAACTATGTGATGAAAACTTCACTGTTTTGCTTGAAACTGGTGGACATAGAGATATAAGCAAAGTCGATCCAAGAGCTCACATAATTATGGACATAAAATGCCCCGGAAGCAAAATGAGTCACAGAAACCGATGGGAAAACATAGAATATCTTTCAAAAAAAGATGAAGTGAAATTCGTTATAAAAGATAGAGCTGACTACGAATGGGCTAAAGAAATAATTAAAAAATTTAATCTCACTGAAAGAGTGAAAACGGTTTTATTTTCACCCGTATTTGGAGAGATTGAACCAGTTACACTTGCTACATGGATACTTGAAGATAAACTTCCCGTCCGATTTCAGCTTCAAATGCATAAATACATTTGGTCACCCACCGCAAGGGGTGTTTAAATTAAAATCTGTGAAACTATCCCACCGACTGTGAACGCTATAACCCAACTTGAACCCCAGATTATCAACCCTTCTACTAAACCTCTCTCCTTCAACATAACCGTCAGCGAAGCTATACATGGTACAAATAATGTAATCGTCACAAGTCCTGCAACCGTTTGCATAGGTGTTAGATCGAGCGCATAAAATCCAGCTGCACCGAAATCCCTTCTCACGATTCCCATTATAAAAGCTCTTGATGCCTCAGCAGGTAATTGGAGCCAATTAACAGTTAGCGGTGAAAGAAGTTGAATCCATTTATCAAGCAAACCTGTAACTTGCATAATTCCAATAGCAAAGGCGCCAATAAAAAACCACATTCCCGCCTCTTTTATAAAGAAGAGGGTTCGCATCTGTGTTTTTCTAATAAGATTATTAATTCGTGGAATCCTCATCGGTGGCAAATCTATAAGAAGTGGAGTTGCCCCACCTGGTAAAATTTTGTTTAAAACAACACCAACAAAGACGAAAACAGAGAACATTACAAAGATGTAAATTAATGTAGCTTGAAATCCAGCCCTCATAAGAAGCGTCGTTATGACCGCAAGTTGTGCCGAACATGGAATTGTTATTTGCAAAATCGCTGTCATAATCCTTTTATCCCTGGTCGTAGGAAGAAGGCGTGTTGTTATAGTTGCCATCGTCACACAACCAAAACCAAGAATCGTTGGAATAATTGCTTTACCATTCAACCCAATATAATTCATCAATTTATCGACAAAAGTTGCAAGCCGTGGTAAATATCCACTATCCTCAAGTACCGCAAGCATAAGATAAAACCCCACAACAAGAGGTAAAAGCAAAAATAAAAGATATCTGACCGTCATCGTTAAAACCCCAAATTCACCAAAAAATATAACTAAAGCTGGATTCTTAAAATTGAACTCATATTCAACATTTTTACCTCTAACAAAGTTTTGCATTTCATTTAAAAGCTCAGGTGAATTTTTCAAACCATGTTCAAAAGTAAAACTTTTACTATCAACTACTTCATCACTTTCGTTTATGACATTAACACTTATCTCAACTGGGAAATAATTTGCGATAAGTTTCTTGACATTATACTCATAAATCTGCACACCAATTTTATTCTCCGTGAAATCAACTAAATCCTGAGCTATCAATTTACCAATTATTAAGTACGCCAAATATAGAACAAAGGCGATAAAAACAAGACCAAACACAGGGTGCATCGCAAGCCTGCCAATTAGCCCTGAAATCCTCCCAGCCGTAGTATCAACGCTTACAACCTCCGCAACGATTTGATTTGCCCTATTTCTTCGCTCGATATAAACCTTCTCACGTTCATCATATTTACAAAGTTCACCGTCAAACCTCGACCCAAATTTAGCAATGGTCTCCGTATCTCCCTCGACAATTAAGAGAGCTTCAATTTCACTTATGTTAAGTTTTCTCGAAATATCTAAAATCTTATCTGCAAGTTTTTTATCTCTATTTCCCTGACAAGCTTTTTCAATTGCATTAACAACCTCATCAAAGCCAACTTGTTTAACAGCAATCGTTGGGATTACCGGAACGCCAAGTAATTTTGAAAGTCGCTCAACATTTATTCTAATTTTTTTCTGCTCTGCTTCATCCATCATATTCAATGCAACTACAACAGGCTTACCCGAATCTATGAGTTGAAGTGTAAGGAACAAATCTCTTTCAAGGTTTACGGCGTCAACAACATTTAAAATAACATCGGCATCCATAATTATGTTTTTTGCAATTCTTTCCTCATCGTTAAAGGAAGAAAGTCCGTATATCCCAGGAGTATCATATACAATGAAATTTTTATACCTGCCCTTTAAAATTTCAACCGTTGTCCCCGGATAATTTGAAACTTCAACATAAAGTCCGGTTAAGTAGTTGAAAAAAATTGATTTTCCAACATTAGGGTTTCCAACTAAAACGAGCTTTTTGAAACCCTTTTCTATTTTTATTTCTGTGGATTTATGTACATGCATAAGGATATCAGATTTTTTTGACAATAATTTTTTTCGCTATTTCACTTCCAACTGCTATTTCTTGGTGTTGCTTTGATATAACAACGGTGCCACCGGGCAATTTATAAGCACATTTAATTTTTACTCCCTCAGTGACACCAAGACGAACAAAGTGTGCTTTCACACTATCATCAGGTAACTTATAAACTTCAAGTTCCATTCCAGGTTTTGCATCGCTTAATTTCATAACTTCATCTTTTTTCATTTCTTTGCCCCTGCGCATTTTGCACAAAGTCCGTAAATTTGGTGCGTATGTCTTATCGGTTTAAACTTATATTTTTTGCATATCTCATCCTGAATTTTCTCAATCTCTTCGCTCCTAAATTCAATTATAGTTCCACAATTCACACATATCAAATGATCATGATGTTCCCTTCCAAAAGCTCTTTCATAAACGAAAACATTGCCCACTTTATGCCTTGAAACCACCCCAAGATCAAACAAAAGTTCAAGCGTGTTATAAACTGTCGCCCTCGAGACCTTTTTCCCCTCATTTTTCATCTTAACAAACAAATCTTCCGCACCAAAATGCCCCTTCATCTCAAGGATTGAATTCAAAACCTCATATCTTTGCTCTGTTGCTCTAAGATTACTGCGTTTTAAATGTGTTGAAAAATCTCTACGAACTTTTTCAATTAATTTTTCGCTCGCCATTTTTCACTCCATCTATTTTAAACTTAATCTAAATAAAAATTAAAAACTTTTGCAATAAAAAGCAAATAAATAAAAATGCCTACTGTCAAGACATATCCTGTATATTTGAACTTCTCACCTCAAATTGATATTTTTAATAAAAACAAAACTTCAAACTTGTGAAATGACAGATTATGTGATCATCTTGGTCACAACTCCAAATGTAATTGAAGCGAGGAAAATCTCAAAAATACTTGTAGAGGAAAAACTTGCCGCTTGCTGCAACATAGTTGAAAAAGTTAACTCGATTTACTTCTGGCAAAATAATGTAGTGGATGACTTCGAATCTCTCATTATAATCAAAACAAGAAAAGACCTTTTCCCTGAACTTGAAGCTCGGGTTAAAGAATTGCATAAATACACTGTCCCTGAAATTATAGCAATTCCGATAATTGCTGGTTCTAATTCATATCTTGACTGGATCAACGACACTGTAAAGCAAGTTGAAAAGACAAAATGAGAAGGTCATCAAGGGATTTGCTATTTAAAATTTACATCGCTGGGGTTTATGTTTTTCTTTACTTACCGATCCTTGTTCTAATTATCCTTTCCTTTAACAAATCGAGATGGACAACGATTTGGGAAG
Source organism: Candidatus Kryptonium thompsonii (assembly GCF_001535985.1). Classification (NCBI taxonomy): domain Bacteria; kingdom Pseudomonadati; phylum Candidatus Kryptoniota; genus Candidatus Kryptonium; species Candidatus Kryptonium thompsonii. The sequence goes on from NZ_CZVS01000011.1 coordinate 14,677, forward strand.
GATTTACACTACAATGGTATGTTAAACTTCTCAACAACAAAATTCTTTTAAACTCGTTAAAAAATAGCATCATTGTCGCTCTCGCATCAACATTTTTTTCAACTTTCTTCGGAACCATCGGTGCAATCGCCTTGAGGAAACTTGAATTCAAGTTAAAAGAAGCCTTCGAAATTTTAATTTATCTCCCTGTAATAATCCCTGAGATAGTCTTAGCTGGGGCATTGCTCAGCTTTTTCGGATTTGTCAAAATTACGCTTGGGTTTACAACTGTTATAATTGCACATATCGTCTTCAGCATTTCATATGTCATCTTGATCGTGCTCGCAAGACTACAAAACATCGAAAAGGAGGTTGAGGAATCGGCACTTGACCTTGGAGCAAATGAATTTGAAGTTTTTAGAAGGGTTACACTCCCGCTTCTTCTTCCAGCGATAATTTCATCGGCACTTATTGTCTTCACACTTTCAATCGATGATTATTTAATCACATCTTTTGTGGCTGGCGTTTCCTCCACAACGCTACCACTTCAAATCTATTCAATGTTGAGAACAAATATAACCCCGGAGATAAATGCTATCTCCACGATTATGCTTTTAACCACAACGATGGCGATAATTTTATCACAAAAGTTGCTGACATCGAAATGAAGGTGAGATTCTTAACCATAGTTTTATTTTCAATTTTCACCTTGATTTTTAATTCATGCTCCAGAAGCAAAAACGAAGTCAATGTCTATGTATGGTCGGATTATTTATCGCAAGATGTGATTGAAGAATTCGAAAAGGAGACGGGAATTAAGGTTAATCTCGACACTTATGATTCCAATGAAGCACTGCTTGAAAAATTACAAACTGGAGTAAGTAAATATGATGTCGTCGTCCCCTCAGATTACATGGTTCAAATACTTATCAGACAAAATCTTCTTCACGAGATTGATAAAGCTAAAATTCCAAACCTTAAGCATATAAATCCTCGCTTTTTAAATCTTCAGTATGATCCCGAGAATAAATTTTCTGTTCCATTTTTCTGGGGGACGACTGGTTTTGCCTACCGAAAAGATAAAGTTGGGAAATTACCTGAAACTTGGTCAGTTTTGTTTGATGAAAAGTACAAAGGGAAAATTTTGATGCTTGACGATATGAGGGAATGTTTTGCAGTGGCTCTTAAACTTCTCGGACATTCAATAAATGAAACAGATACATCGATTCTTTTAAAAGCAAAGGAAATTTTGGCAAATCAGAAAAAACTTGTCAAACAATACAACAGTTCTGGCTTTGATCAAGCAATTTTGTCCGGGGATGTTTGGATAGCCCACGGCTGGAGTGGTCAACTTGTGAAAATAGCCGAATCGGATTCAAATATAGTTTATGTTCTCCCAAAAGAAGGAGGAACATTATGGATTGACAATCTCGCAATTCCAAAATCTGCCGATAATATTGAAAATGCCCACATTTTTATCAATTTCCTGCTGAAGCCCGAAATAAGCGCAAGGGTGAGCGAATTTTCCGGCTACGCAACTGTAAATGAAACTGCAAAAAAATTCATCAACCAGAAATATTTAACAAAACAAAGATATCCGGACGAGGAAGCGCTCAAAAATTTTGAACTTATGCAGGATCTCGGCACAGTTACAAAACTTCTCGATAGATTTTGGACGGAGATAAAATCACAGTGATTTGACAAAAGTCAATTTTTAAAAACCCTTTTATTCTTAAATTTTTAATGCAAAATTAAAAACAAACTTGGAGAACCTCAATGGCGTACATTATTGCAGAACCCTGCGTAGGGGTTTGCGACACCGCCTGCGTTCAAGTCTGCCCTGTAAATTGCATTTATGGTCCGGAAGGTTATGATGTTACGAATGAGGAACATCTGAAGGAGATGCGGGAGAAAAAGATGCAGCTTTATATCCATCCTCAAGAATGCATTGATTGTGGTGCTTGCCAACCGGAATGCCCTGTTGAAGCAATCTTCCCAGAGGCAGAGGTACCGGAAAAATGGCAGCAATATATCAGAATTAACTATGAAAGATTTGGTTTGTAATTTCTAAAGCCCGACCTTTAACTGGGTCGGGCTTTTTTATTTAAACTAAAAGCTTAAAACCCATGAAAACCTATAAAGACGCCGGAGTTGATATCGACCTCGCTGAGAAACTTGTTCAAAAAATAAAACAATTAGCTAGAAAAACTTTTAACGAACGTGTTCTTGCAGATATTGGATTATTCGGAGCTTTTTACGATGTAAAGTTTGAAGAATACAAACATCCCGTCCTTGTCTCAAGCGTAGATGGAGTTGGAACAAAGCTTAAAATCGCCTTTCTTGTAAATAAACACGACACAATTGGACAAGATTTGGTAAATCACTGCGTAAATGACATACTTGTTTGCGGTGCAAAACCTCTTTTCTTTCTTGACTACTTCGCAACGGGAAAGCTAAACATCGATGTTGCTGAGCAGGTGATATATGGGCTTGCAAAAGCGTGTGAAGAAAACAACTGCACTTTGATAGGTGGTGAAACTGCCGAAATGCCTGGATTTTATCAGGAAGGTGAATACGATTTAGCGGGAACAATAGTTGGAATTGTTGAAAAAGAAAAAATTATAAAGGGTGATAAAGTAAAAGATGGTGATATTTTAATAGCTTTGCCCTCAACTGGACTTCACACAAACGGGTACTCGCTCGCACGAATGATATTGCTTGAAAAATTTAAAATAGATGAATTTATCCCGGAACTTAACACAACTCTTGCCGAAGAACTTTTGAAGATCCATCGTTCATATCTAAAGCCAATTTTAAAACTTCTCGATAAATTTGAAATCCATGCGATGGCACACATAACAGGCGGTGGCATCATCGGAAACACAAAAAGGGTGGTGCCAGAAACTTTAAAGATAAAGATATACTGGGATTCATGGGAAAGGCCAGCTATATTCAACCTCATCCAAAAGCTTGGTAATGTACCTGAAGAAGACATGAGACGAACATTCAATCTCGGGATTGGTTTAATTTTAATAGTTGACAAAAACGATGCAGACAAAATCATTAATGAACTGAAATTACTAAACGAAAACCCATTTATCATTGGTGAGATAACAAAATAACTCAGCCTTTAAACCTTTCCTCCCTCACCCTTTGAAGAAGGATCAAACCAACCACAAAGAAGAGAGCCACGGAGATAACTGCTATCCTTTGACTTCCAGTGATCGATGAGACAAATCCAAAAACAAGAGGTCCAAGTATCGCTGAAGATTTTCCAAAGAAGGAGTAAAATCCAAAAAATTCGGTCTTTTTCTCAGGCGGAATTATCTTTGACATCAAACTACGACTTGTGGATTGAGATGAGCCCATCGCAGCGCCAGCGATGAAGCCAATTATGTAAAAACTTATTTTATCTGTACAAAAATACGCTCCGATGGCAGTTGCAACCCACATCAAAAGTGTGATGCTTAATGTTTTCTTTTGACCTATGCTATCTGCAATTATTCCAAATATAACCGAACCAAGTATCGCAGTTGATTGGACCGAAAGGAAAAATGTTAATATCTCTACAAGTGAAAAATTCAATGTGTGCCTTGCAAAAATTGAAGCAAAAATTATCACCGTGTTTATCCCATCTGCATAGATAAAATATGAGAGAAGAAAATTTCCAATGTTTTTATATCGCGTTGCATTTCGAAATGTTGATTTTACCCGTTCAAGCCCAACTTTAAAATAAGAGATATCCTTTGATAGATCGACTTTCCTTTCTTTTATCAAAAGGAAAAATGGTAATGAGAATACAAAGAAAAACAAGGATGCGATTACAAAGCTCAATCTAACATTGGTCATATTTTCAGCTGTAAACTCACCCTTTAAAAAAGGATAGACAAAAAGAAGTGAAGCGAATGAACCAACATAGCCCATCGCAAAGCCATATCCTGAAACTCTGCCGTAGCTTCTTTCGCTTGTTATTTCCGGAAGAAAAGCATCGTAAAAAACAAGACCGCCCTCAAACCCGATATTTGCAAGTATAAGCAAAACCATTCCAAGCACTACATCACCACGCTCTACAAAAAACATCAACCCAGTCGATACGATGCAAAGATATGTAAAAATAAAAAGGAAAAACTTTTTGTTCGAACTGTGATCAGCTATTGCCCCGAGAAATGGTGAAATCAAAGCAACTACAAACATTGAAATGCTGAAGGCAAGGCCCCAGAGAAAATCCCCGATCGCGGAGTTTCCCACAACAACTTCCCTGAAATAAACCGAGTAAGCAGTTGTTAAAATTAAAATCGAAAAAGATGTGTTCGCGAAGTCAAAAAGCGTCCAGATGAAAATTCTAAATCTATTCCCCACCTTTCAATCTCACTCTTTTCTAAAACTTTTATCAATCAATCCCCTGCCTTGTTTAAAGAGTTGACCTGTTTCTCTAAGTTCATTGTAAACCGCATCAAGAACTCCATTTACAAATTTGCTGCTTTTCTCGGTGCTAAACTTTTTCGCGAGTTCAATTGCTTCATTTATCGTCACCTTAGGCGGGATCTCAGGATAATATTTCAGTTCACAAACTCCCATCCGCAAGACAATTTTATCAATTAAAGCAAGCCTATCGACCTCCCAATTTTTCACTTTACTTGCGATTATTTTATCAAGTTCATCGACATGTTTAATCACATTTAAAAATAGAGATTTCCCAAATTCATAATTCTCCTCGTCGGATTTAAATTCCGAAAAAAGATCCGAGAGTATAAATTCAGGTGAATTGCCGGAAAGTTCGTAAGCATAGAGCATTTGAAGAACCCTTTCACGGACTAACCTTCTTTTAAAAACCACTTCTCTAAAATCGCTATTTGGTATTTCCTTTTCTATAAAACTTATCCCTTTTAAAATTTTAAAAAGCCCACCCTAAAACAGGGTGGGTTGAACTCTTTCAGCTACTATGGTATCTTCTTTCAAGTGATGCCTTCGTTAGGTCAAGTGATATTTTTCTAATTTTAAATGCATTCATAATCCTTTCCTCAGCTATTCTCGCTGAAGCAACATGTGTCGGAATTTTTTCTTTCTTAGAAATTTCAAAAACCCTCATAAGAGTATCATAAATCCCCTCAGCTTTCTTCATTGCGTGCTCTTTGCTGTAGCCTTCAACTTCCCTGCCAACATTTATTAAACCACCGGCATTTATGACATAATCCGGTGCGTAGAGTATCCCATGTTCCATAAGCATTTTATCATGTTTATCCTCATCAAGCAATTGATTATTCGCACCACCTGCAATAATTTTAAACTTGAAACGTGGTATTGTTTCATCGTTTATTATGCCTCCAAGCGCACAAGGCGCAAAAATATCAGCATCAACATCATAAATCTTGTCTGGTTCCACATATTCAGCTTTGCATTCAGAAAGGCATAGTTTAACCTTTTCAGGAACGATATCTGTTATATAGAGCTTTGCTCCATCCTTTACAAGGTGCTGACACAAAAATCTTCCAACCTGCCCCACACCTTGAATGGCAATTTTCTTCCCTTCCAGCGATTCATTACCATAAACTTCTTTGACACACGCTTTAATTCCAACATAAACTCCGTAAGCTGTTACAGGAGCAGGATTCCCGCTCCCACCAAGCGATTCAGGGATGCCAGTGACAAACTTCGTTTCTGAGTAGATCCATTCCATAACCTTTTCATCAGTCCCAACGTCTTCGGCAGTTATATACCTTCCACCCAAGCTTTGCACAAATCTTCCAAAAGCCCTAAAAAGAGCTTCATTTCTTTGAGTTCTCGGATCACCAATTATAACTGCCTTTCCACCACCAAGATTAAGTCCAGCCACAGCTGCTTTATAGGTCATTGCTTTTGAAAGACGAAGGACATCAAAAAGTGCTTCTTCTTCGCTTTCATATTTCCACATTCTAACTCCACCAAGTGCGGGTCCAAGAATTGTACTATGAATAGCAATTATTGCTTTTAATCCAGTTGAATCGTCATAACAAAAAACAACTTGTTCATGTCCATGTTTTTGGACAAGTTCAAAAACGTTCATGATTGATCTCCTTTTTGATTTTTAATTTATCCGAGAACTGCCTGATTTTGTCAGGCAAAAGAGTAATTCTGGGTTTACCTGTCGCTGGGTTTAAATCTACAAGCACATCAGCACCGTAAACATTTTTGATGTTTTCTTCAGTTAACACAATGTCTGGCTTACCAATTGAGTGAATTTGTCCCTTTGATAAAAGTATAACTTTGTCACTGTATGAAGAAATAAGATTTAAATCGTGCGAAACAGATATTATGGATGTGTTTCTTTCACGCGCAAGAGTTTTGAGAAGGGAAAATGTCTCAATTTGATGTGAAATGTCAAGATGAGCGTTTGGTTCATCAAGCAAAATAATTTTCGGTTGTTGTGCAAGTGCCCGAGCTATCAAAACCATCTGCCTTTCACCAAAAGATAAAGAAGTCACTGGTTTATCCGCAAGCTCCTTTATGTTTGTTAATTCCATAGCTTCAAGAGCTATTTTAATATCTTCCTTGCTTTCAAATCCAATCCCCTTGAGATACGGGTTTCTCCCCATTAAAACAGTCTCCAGCACTGTATATGGAAACGGGAAAAAATTATCCTGTGGAACAAATCCGATAATTTTAGCCAATTCTTTTAACGAGTATGAATTTAAACTTCGATTATAAATTAACACCTCCCCCTTGTTCGGAATGAGCAGTCGCATCAAAATTTTAAGCAAGGTTGTCTTCCCCGAACCGTTGGGACCAATCAAGCTGACAAATTCACCTTGCTCAACTTCAAAGCTTATATTTCTAAGAACGGGAGTACGACCATAACTGAAACATATGTTGTTAACCTTAACAATCATAACTTTAAATTCATTATGTAATCTCACCAAAAATTTAAACAAAAAAGGAAAATTTTGCAATTCACCGCAACACCTCCGAATTAACTTTTAATCAAATCTTCTAACCTTCGCAAAATTCTTAATGCTTACATTAACATAAAATTGAAACGCAAAGCCAGACAAATTAACATTTCCAAATTTTACCTTTCTTCTTTCCTCCTTATCTCCAACTTTTCTCAAAAATGACCATTCATTACTTTTTGGCGTCGCCTGATAATATACTCTCCCACCTATATTCACATCTGGAGTTATAACAAATTCAACTCCAGACCCCGCAGTTATACCAAAGAACCACAAACTTGGGCTTAATGCATACTTAACAGTATCCGAACCATCTGTTTTCTTAATTGAAAATTCAAAGTTTGAAAAAACTACATTCGACTCGAAAGCCAAAGCAAGCCTCCTAAAATAAAACTTTTTCATCAAACCTAACCCAAGCCAACCAAATGTAGCGTTTTTCACATCTTCCCCGAAGAACTTCGCCTTAAGTGGAATAATCCCCGCACCTCCACCTAACACAAGCCAGAGCTGCGATATTTGAGATCTAGAAACCCTACCAATGTTAAAATTCACATTAAATCTTCCAGCATACCCAAATTTGCCATGAGATATTATTTCAAGCGTATCATTATCTATTTCCCGAAGTATACCATTGCCCAATTGGCCTCTTAGCCCCAATTTAACAGCTTCAATTCCCACAGGTGAAAGAAACCCACCGAAAACAAAATCAAAAGGAAATCTTGGCCTTTCTTCAACAAACATTCCTCTTTCTATTTTGCCCCAAAGTATACCACCAATTATAATTTGTGCTCTGCTAAATCTTGCATCAACCTTTGTAACCCGTACAAAACCAACATTTTTGGGTTTTATTTCACCACTCGGTTCCTCAACCATTTCAATAACATTAAACCCATCGTCAATTCCGATACCTTCTCTTCTGCCGAGCGGAAAACTTACACTATTAAACCCAACCTCGGAAATCGGTGAATATAATTTGAAAAGATTTCTCATGGTAAGTTCAAATTTAAAAGCAATTGAACTTACTGCATTCATAAATGCGGTATCCTCAGCTGCAACTATATTTCCATCCTTTATCTCAAAGATTGACTCATCCTCATCTTCAATTTCATATTCTGGTTTAACAGAATACTGATTGTCTTTAAAATTAACTCTAAAAAGTGTCAATCCACCCTGAAGGGCAACTCTCACCGCTGGAACACGCTTTTCCTTTTTATCCACAACTTTAACGATAGTATCTCGGGAAGCAAGATATTTTTTGATAAATGGAACAACTACATATCCGGAGTTCATGATGCGTTCCACCTTTTCTGCCGAGATGCCAAGCGATTTAGCCTTTGTCGCTATAAAACTATTTCTTTCAGCCTCTGTTACAAGTGCAAGGGCTCTCATTTCCTTGTTGATGTCAAGTATTTTTATAAGCTCCGGCGCAAGATAATATTCAACATCACTTTTAAGCTCGTCCACTGATTTATACTTTTTACTTAAACAAACCCTTGCAAAATTTGAAGTTATTTCGCTTGGCAAACTCTCCCAATAAAATCTCGCCAACTTTATCTCTTTCTCAAGCAAAGAAGCAAAATATTTCCTATTCTTTTCAGACGGCGCCCTCAACATCTCCCCAATAAGTACCACATTATCATAATAAGCAATTGTTTTGGCGAAATATTTCCCAAGAGATGTTTCAGAGCTAACTTTTCCTAGTTCCTGTGAACTTAAATATGAAGCAACTGTGGAAAGCAAAATTAGAAGGCTCGCAAAGAAAGCTTTTAAACTTTTCATGAAAGAACCTCCCTTTAAGTTCTTTATCATCTAAATATAGTTAATTTTGAAATTCTTATCAATATGGAAGGCAAAAAAGGAAGTGGGCAGGCGCGGAATCGAACCGCGGACACACGGCTTTTCAGGCCGTTGCTCTACCGACTGAGCTACCTGCCCTTAGAAATGGATGGAAAATTCATAAAAAATATAAAAAATTTTAAAAAAGAATGCAAGTCAAAATTTGGATTAACTTCACCTTCTTCTTAAATTTCACAACAAAAATTAAAACTCACTTTCAACTTATGATGTTTGGCTTCGCAGTTTTTATGCTATTACTTGTCATTAGCATTCAAGTTTATCTGTGCAAAAAATTAATGTTTTATATAGAAACAACCAGATTACGAAAATTTTCAAAAGCGATACCCTTTATCTTTCTACTTTTTAATCTTCCCACCTTGCTGTTGTTCATAAATAGAGTTGTAAAAATACAAATTGTTACAAATTCACCTTTGTTTATTTATCCCTTTGCGATATGGCAAGGTACAACAATTTTCGTATTTATCGTGATTATGATTGCAAAGTTAATTGGTTCACTTGCAAATCCTGTATCAAAGAAACTGTTACACAACGAAACAAAATTAAATGAATCGAGACGAAAATTTTTGCGCACTGCCTTGGTTGGTGTATCAGCATACGCTTTCACTGGTTCAACAATTGGAACGATAGCAAGAAATGACTTTAGAATTGAGAAAGTAAGAATAAAGATTCAAAATCTTCCAGAAGAGCTGAAGGGATTAACAATTGGTTTGATAAGCGATGTTCACTCTGGAATTTTTATGACTGAAGAAGATATGCAACCCTACTGTGAAGCTCTGAATTCACTTGAACCAGACTTGATTCTTATGCCCGGCGATTTCATAACATCAGATCCAGACGAAATTTACCCGTTCATCAATGTTTTCAAAAATTTAAAATCAAAATATGGAATCTTCGCAACCCTTGGAAATCACGAATTTTTCCCAAGGCAACCCCAAAGGATAGCCAAAATAATCGAAGAAAATGGGATAAGGGTTTTAAGAAATGAAAATGAAAAAGTTGAAATTAATGGAGAAGAACTCTTCATAATTGGCATTGACGACCTTCGCTACGGTGCAGACCTTGATAAAGCGATGAAAAATGTTAAAAACGAAAAAGTTAAAATTCTTCTCTCACATAAACCTTACGACTTCCCAAGATTTGCTCAAAACCAAATACAATTGACTGTTTCAGGACATACACACGGTGGGCAAATAGTTTTTGCAAAAATTGATGATACCTACATCACCCCATCTGCACTCGTCTCAAAATTTGTAGCAGGGCACTATAAACTTGGTAACTCACACTTATATGTCACCCGTGGTATCGGCGTTGTTGGTTTACCACTACGATTAAACTGCCCAGCTGAAATAACACACATAACACTTGTCTAATTAAAGGGGCACATAGCGTGCCCCCCAGATATTTTATTCGCCAGAGCCTTCGGCTTTTTTCTTCGCGGATTTTTTCTCTTGCTTGATCTGTTGTATCTCAATTCTCACTTCCTGAGCAAGCTTTCTAAGCTCCTGCATCTTTTTTCTTAAACGAGTTCCAGCTGACATTACGCCTTTCTCATAAAACTTCCTAAAATCATCTTCAAGCGAATTAACAAATTCCTGAAGTTGCTGAAATCTGTGATGCATTTTAACCTCCGTTTTTAAGTTTTTAATCCGAGTTGCAAAAAGGCTTATATTTTTATTTTCCCTTTTGAAACCGCCTTTAAATGTGCATTTTTCAAATTTTCAACCAGCTCATTAATTTTATAGTAAAGTTTTTTGTGTTTCCTTGGCTTTCTTTTCGCAAGAGCATAAGAAGTAAGTATCGGCATCGCTATTGTTGAATCAGTATAGCACACAACAGCATCTGGCAATTTATCAGGATCAACCTTACCCCAGCTCACAGCTTCAGAAGGAGTTGCCCCCGACAAACCACCTGTATCAGGTCTTGCATCGGTAATTTGAAGAAAATAATCATGCCCTTTTTCATCTATCCCAAGCACTTCTTGAATTTGTGGCTCTGTTTGAAGCAGAAAGTTCTTTGGTGAGCCACCGCCGAAAATTAAAACAGCACTCTTACCACCAGTTGATTTTGCCCAATAAACGATTGCCGCTGTCTCGTTAACATCTTTGGTAATATCAATCTTAATTTTATATCCATTTAAAGCCATAGCGGAAATATTCATTCCAATTGAACTATCCCCAGGTGAAGAAACATAAACTGGAACACCGTATTCATAGGCTGCCGAAAGAATACTCATATCCTTAATTCCAAGCACTTTTTCCCTCTCCCGAACATATTTTCCAAGCAAGTAATGAAATTCAGCTGTGCTCATTTCCTTTTGAAATTCTGGCTGTTTTAAAACTTCCCTTATAAATTCATCCGTTGATAGCAAAACCTTGTAATCAAACAAAATATCATAAATTCTTATAACCCCTTCCTTCCTTAGAATCCTATCATCAACAAAAGGAGTCCCACGGTGAAGGTTATGCCCTATTGAAAAATGTATATCATGATACAAATTTGCCCCTGTTGAAACAATCCAATCAACAAAACCAGCTTTTATAAGTGGAACTATACAACTTCCCCCAAGCCCTGCTGGCGTCAAAGCACCCGTTAAACTCATACCAACCGTTACATCATTTTGGAGCATTTTTTCAACGAACAATTGGCAAGCTTCCCTCAAACGCCCCGCATTATATGCTTGGAAATATTCATCTACAAGCTTTGTAACCCGTATATCTGCCTCAATAGGCTTTCGATTGATCGGTTTACCAGAAAGCAGATGCTTTTTCTTCAACCTCACCTCATTTTTTTCGTTTTTTATAACTGTCTTGAATTTTAAAAAATTTTCAAAATAAAGCAAATTTTAAAGCTCATACCCTAAACTTCCATAGAAAATTTGGCATGATTTTTGAGCTTATCTAAAGCTCCCCCTAAAATCAAGTATGAATTGCCCTTTACCAGCATCATTCTTTGCAAATTCAACGCTTAAGATCAAATCATACGGCAAAATAAAATTCAAACCAACGCCATAACCCTTCCAGTAGTTCAATTTAAAAAATTTCTCATTGTTAAACCATGTCCTTCCTATATCCCCAAAGATTGCAAAATCAAGCCCAAATCTTAAAATTGAAAACTCCTCAAGCGGAGCTTTCCATTTAAAAAATTTTTGTTTTACAACAGGAATTCTATATTCAACTGTCCCACCGAATATATTTTCCCCCTCTGAAACTTTATTAAAATAACCCCTTAACCTTTCCTCGTATCCAAAATAATAATGTGAATAAATGGGAATCTTTCGTCCGAACGAGTTTAAAACAAAAAATCTCCCAGCAATTAATCCCACCCACACCTTACGATACCCTTGAAACTCCATACCACTCTGAACAAAAAAAGCGTCATTATAATTTAAAAGTCGATTTAATTTGAAGGCAAAATTAAACAAAACACCAACATTTGGATAAACTGGAATATCCCTTGTATCATATCTAAAACCAGAACCAATGACCAAAATTTTATCATTTCCAGATGGTGAAATAGTTTTTAAATGAACGAAATCACCTGTGACCCTTATATTTTTGAATCCAGCACTTGCCCACAGCTTTTTATAAAGCCCAAACCTCTTCCCGAATAAAAAATTAAAGACAAAATTATCCTCATGAAATAGCCCGCTCTCATCAATCAACATTTGGCTCCTACTTCTAACCCGTTGATAGTATGCTTCAATTGAATAAAACCAATATTTGCTACCAAGAATCCACGGATTTAAATACTCTATCCCAATCCATGGATCATAACCAAGCGCAAAACTTAATACTAACTTTTCGTTCCTGCCCCTAAAATTTGAATGAAGAAAACCAGCACCGTAATATAACTTTTTTAAATCTCTATCCCTCCATCCAAAAATAGGAAACAACCATATATACCATCTCTCGTTGACCCATACATAAACATCTACGCTATCACTCCCAGTCGAATCCCTCTCAAACCATATTTTAACTTTGTTAAAAAGACCAGTCCCGTAAACTCTATTCTCGTTATATTCAATTTTAGAGGTATCAAACTCTGAACCCACACTGAAACTTAATTCCCTTGCAATGATCTCGCTTTTCGTCTTTTCATTTCCAATAAAAACAACTTTTCTAACGATAAACTTATCCTGCATTTTAAATCCTTCATCAGACAACAGGGAATTTACCAGCGTGAAGCTCAGAAGCAAAAATTTTAAAATTTTAGGTTTCAATTGTTGCAATGAAAGCATAAGCACACTTTTATTTATCGCAAAAAGATCCCGCTTCTATCAAAACTTGAAATTAAATACTTTTTTGCCTATATTTATAATTGCCAACCAAGCTTGCCCCGTGGTGTAACTGGCAACACGCCTGACTCTGGATCAGGTAATCGAGGTTCGAATCCTCGCGGGGCAGCTTCCTTATTCAACCCATGTCAACCAGCCGTAAGGATCGTTCCCATTTCTAATAATGTCAAAGAAAACATTTTGTATATTTCTCGTTATCTCACCTGGCGCGCCACAACCTATTTTTATTTTATCCACGCTTCTTACAGGAGTTATTTCAGTTGCTGTGCCCGTCAGGAAAATTTCATCAGCAATGTAAAGCATTTCCCTAGGTATCAATGTTTCCTTAACCTCATAGCCAAGGTCCTTTGCAATTTGAATCACAGACATTCTAGTTATCCCGGGTAAAATTCCCGTTGAAATAAGGGGCGTGTAAATAACTCCATCTTTAATGATAAAAATATTTTCACCGCTTCCCTCGCTTATGAAACCGTTGTAGTCAAGCGCGATTCCCTCAGCATAACCATTAACTAACGCTTCCATTTTGATAAGCTGTGAATTCATATAGTTTGCCCCAACTTTTGCCATCATTGGAAGTGTATCAGGAGCAGGTCTTCGCCAGGTTGAGACGCACACATCAACGCCCTTTTCCACCGAATCTTTGCCGAGATATTCACCCCATTTCCAAGCAGCAATTACAACATCAATTGGGCAGTTCATCGGATTAACGCCGAGCTCATAATAACCGCGGAAAACAATCGGCCTTATATAACACTCGTCTAATCCATTAACTTTTATAAGCTCTAAGGTTGCCTTTGTCAGCTCGTCAATTGTATATGGGATTTCGGCGCGATAAATTTTAACGGAATCATATAACCGCTTTAAGTGCTCTTTAAGCCGAAAAACCGCGGAACCCTTCTTTGTATGATAGCATCTTATCCCTTCAAACCAGCTTGTTCCATAGTGAATGACATGTGAAAGAACATGAATTTTTTGCATCATCCCAGTTTACAAGTTTTCCATTCATCCAAATTTTCTCTACTTTTGGTAGAGGCATAGTTTTACCCAAGTTTTTTTGTGTAAATTCGATATTTTTTGTAAGGAACAGAACCGATATTTTCAGCAACTCTTTTCATTGGTTCATTATCCTCAAGAACCCAACCAAGTTCAGCCTCTGAATAACCTTTTGCTATTCCATTTTTAATTGTGTAATAATAAAACGCAGCATCTATCCCCGAAAGACGATATTCATGAATTAACCCCATTATTAAAACGCGGATCATAGTTATTTTTTTCATATTTCTCATTAACTTGAAAATACCAAACGGCAATAATCTACCGTTTAAGCCTTTCAGAGCTTGATTTATATCAGGGACCGAGAGTGAGAATCCAATCGGCTTCCCATCAACTTCAGCAAACAAAGCGATTTCTGGAATAACAATTTGTTTTAATCCTTTAGCGATGTGGTTTATTTCATCGTCTGTAAGTGGTACAAAGCCCCAATTTTTGCTCCAAGCGTTGTTGTAAATTTCTTTAACTTTTTTAACTTCCTCGTCGAAATTTTTTAAATCAACAGGTCTAATTGTCGCATTCCTTCTTTTCAAAACAAGTTCCACGCCATGCTCAAGCCTTTGCATAACTTTTGGCGTTAACATCTCCTGTGAAATGTAGTATGAATACAGATCCCTCGCTTTCTCAAACCCGTAACTTTCGCAAAGCTTGGGATAATACTCGTAATTATACGGCATCATAATACATGGAGACTTATCAAAGCCATCAATTAAAATTCCACATGAATCGTTTGTGGATGGGTTAACAGGTCCCCTTATTTCATCAAGCCCCTTTCGCCTTGCCCAATTTTCAACGGTTTCAAAAAGTTTAAACGCTACATCTTTATCATCCACACAGTCAAAAAATCCAAAAAATCCGATGTTTTCATTATGAAACTTATTATGGTTATGGTTTAAAATCGCTGCGATTCTTCCGACAACTTGACCATCCTTGTAAGCTAAATAAAACTCAGCTTCACTATGCTTGTAAAAAGGATTTCGTTTAACATCAACAAGGTCTTTCTGCTCGATTAGAAGCGGGGGGACCCAATACGGATGATTTTTGTAAAGATGATAAGGAAATTTAATAAAACTGGAAAGCTCAGCACGGGATAATGCCCGGCGAATTTCAATAGCCATTTGCGTTACCTTTTATTTTTTAATCAATTAACCCAAGTTCCTTGCCAACTTTCTCAAACTTCTCAAGCACTACATCAAGGTGCTTATCTTCATGAGTTGCCATGAAACTTAATCTTAATAATTGCATTCCTTGTGGAACCGCCGGGCTTATAACAGCGTTTACAAAAACTCCGTTATCAAAAAGTCTACGCCAGAATTTAAATGTCAATAAATCATCACCTATGACAACCGGAACGATCGGCGTTTGCCCATCAAGGACATTAAAGCCAAGGTTCTTTAAACCCTGTCTAACTTTATTGGCATTATAGTGCAACCTTTCTATTCGTTCCGGCTCAGATTTTATTATTTCAAGTGCCTTTAAAACTGAAGCGACCTGCGCCGGTGTCATACTTGCGCTAAAAATCAATGCAGGTGAATGATGTTTAATGTAATCGATCACCGGCTTCTCACCAGCTATAAATCCACCAAGCGATGCAAAACTCTTGCTAAATGTCCCCATGATTATATCAACTTGATCATCAAGCCCAAAATGGTTCGCTGTCCCACGACCACCCTTGCCAAGAACCCCGAGACCATGTGCATCGTCAAGCATTATCCTCGCATTATAAGTTCTTGCAATTCTGACAAGTTCAGGCAAATTCACAATATTTCCACTCATGCTGAAGACCCCATCAGTTACAATCAATTTACCAGCTTCAAGAGGTAATTTTGAAATCACCTCTTCAAGATGTTTCATATCGTTATGCCTATACCTTACAAGGACATCGCCACCCCACAAACCCTTTGAAATAAGTGTTCCCTGAACTATGCTTGCGTGGTTATCCTTGTCAGAAATGACATACTCATCTTTACCGATTAACGGGACAATAGCCCCTTGATTCGTTTGAAATCCAGTGCTAAACAAAAGCGCTGCTTCTTTTCCAACAAACTCTGCAAGTTGTTCCTCAAGTTTAACATGAATGTCCAAGGTACCGTTTAAATATCTTGACCCCGAACATCCAGTCCCATATTTTTTAATCGCTTCAATTGCTGCCTCCTTAACACGGGGATCAGTTGTAAGACCAAGGTAGTTATTCGATCCTGCCATGACTATCTCTCGCCCATCCATCTTAACAATAGGTCCATAATTCTCATAAATGGGCTGAAAGTAAGGATAAAGTCCCATTGCTTTCACTTCCTCGTGCTTCTTGAAGGCATAGCACTTATCGAACAGGTCCATTTTAAACCTCCTCCTTAAATTTTTGATCAAACTTTATTTCTAATATAAACCAAATAGTTCAAAAAGTCAATCGCTTTTTAAGCATATTTGCGCAAAAGATTAAATCAGTTTGATTTTGTCTTTTTCATTTCTTAAAATACTAAAAAGCTAAATAAGCTTTGAACAGCCATGAAAGATATGAGCTTGTTCGAGCAACTTGTTTTTATACTCTATACACAATGTTGGGAACAACTTGGCAAAATTCCAAATCCCGTAACTGGCAAAATTGAGAAAAAACTTGATGAAGCGAAATTCACAATCGACTTGCTTGATATGTTAAAGGAAAAAACAAAAGGAAACTTAACAGAAAATGAATCAAGATTTCTTGAATTCTCAATTTCACAACTTAAGATAAATTACTTCTTTGAAGTTGAAAATGAAAAAAAGAGCAAAACTACGGAAACGACCGCTCAAGACCAATCATAAATAAAAAACTTACCTATTAATGAAATTCGGAATTATAGGCAACCTTGCAAAAGAATCCCTTTACGATATAGTTTTTAAATTAGCAAACCAACTTGAATGTGAAAAAATTCAATTTTTAGTTCAAAAAGAAATTGCAGATGAAATTGAAAAAAGATTCTCGAAAAAAATTGAATCACAAGCAACACTTCCCGAACTACTTGAAAATTCAGATGTCATAGTTTCATTCGGTGGCGATGGAACGATCTTGTCAACAGCCAGATTGGTTGGAGAGCGTGAAGTTCCCATACTTGGTGTAAACCTCGGGAAACTTGGATTCCTTGCGGAAGTTTCCCCTGAAGAAATTTTTGAATTTATAAAAAAGGTTTGTAAAGGCAATTACAGAGTTGAAGAGCGGATGGTGCTTGAAGCGAGTGTAAAGGGTGAAAATAAAAAATATTTTGCCTTAAACGATATTGTCATTGACAGGGCAGGTTCACCCAGAGTTATTAACATTGAAACATACATAAACGATGAATATCTTATAACATACACTGGTGATGGGCTTATTATCTCAACTCCAACTGGCTCAACTGCTTATTCGCTTGCCTCAGGAGGACCAATCGTAGCTCCATCAAGTCGAGTAATAACACTAACACCAATTTGCCCCCATACCCTTACAGCAAGACCTGTAGTTGTGCCAGATGATAGTATAATAAAAATTCAAATCGAATTTCACGAAAAAGACATTCTGCTTACCGTTGACGGCCAAGTTGAACACAAAGTTAAACCACCTGTTGAGATCACTGTTAAAAAGGCAGATCACAAGGTAAAACTTATAAAACGACTTGAGGTCACTTATTTTGATGTTTTAAGATCAAAATTAATGTGGGGGATGGATTTGAGAATTGAAAAAAACAAAAATGGGGAATGAAAGTGCCAACCTATGAAGATGCTTTGAAACTTCTCTTTGAATATACCGAAAGTGAAAATCTACGCAAACACGCCTTAGCCGTCGAAGCAGCAATGCGAGCCTATGCAAGGAAATTCGGAGAAGATGAAGAAAAGTGGGCAATAGTTGGTCTTTTACATGACTTCGACTATGAGAAATTTCCAACGCCAGACCAACATCCATGGATTGGGTCAAAAATTCTTGAAGAAAGAGGCTACCCAGAGGATATACGGAAGGCAATCTTAGGGCACGCCGATTATACAGGCATCCCACGAGATACTCTTATGGCTAAAGCTTTATACGCTTGCGATGAACTCTGTGGATTCATAACTGCGGTTGCGCTTGTCAGACCTAATAAAAAACTTGAAGAGGTAACAGTTGAATCAGTCAAAAAGAAACTTAAAGACAAAGCATTTGCAAGGTCTGTAAATAGAAATGACATTTATAAAGGCGCTGAAGAACTTGGAATTCCTCTTGACGAGCATATCCAGTTTGTAATTGATGCTATGAAATCAATAGCGGATAAACTTGGTTTGTGATGTCATATTTAACAATTTATTTTTGGATTTCGCTTGGTATCATATTTCAGGGAGAGATCGCCCTGATTGGCGCTGGACATTTAATTTACGCTGGAACTGTAAACTTTTGGGCTATCACTTTTATTGCGACTTTCCTCTCTTCTTTGAATGGTGAAATTTTTTTCACCTTCTCAAAATTCGGCTTAAGGTTTCTGCCACTTTCACAGGAAAAAATTTTAAAAGTTGGAAAATTAATCGAAAGGTATAAAACTTTTCTTTTGCTTTTTTCAAGATTTATTTACGGCATGAGAAATCTTATACCCATGGCGTTCGGTTTCACAAACATAAAACATATTGAATTCGCAATTTTAAATTTATTCGGTGCTTTCATCTGGGCATTGACTTTTACAACCGCAGGTTTTATTTCAGGAAATGTGACATCAATATTTATCGATGTAAAAAGATATCAAATGTTAATTTTGGGAATTTTTCTGGGAATTTCTTTTACAGTCACGATGTTGAAAATTTTAAAATTCCCAAAACAAAAAGGCAAATAACCATGTCGAATGATAAATTATCAAGGCGTCATTTCGTTCGAATTACCGGTTCAATTTTGATAGCTTCAATGGGGGGCTCAACTTTATCTGCCTTACTTCAGGGTTGCCAAAAATATGAGGAAACAAATCCAACTCAACCTTCACCTGGGTCGAAATTCACGATAAAATTAAGTGAACATCCTGAACTGATACAAGTTGGGGGATTTAAAACATTTAACATTAACTCAACTCCGGTAATCGTATTTCGAACAGGGCAAACGACATTTAAAGCTATATCGATGATATGCACACATCAAGGTTGCACAACCAATTGGGTAAACTCAGCACAGCAATTTCAATGCCCATGCCATGGGTCCAAATTTGACAAGGATGGAAAAGTAATCCAAGGTCCAGCCACGCAAAATTTAAAAACTTACACCGCGGAATACAAAGGCGATACAAATGAGTTGATCATATATTTCTAACCCCTGCCGATAAATCGTTCAATTAACAATTCAATCTTTTCTATATCGTATGGTTTTTGGATAAAGCCGTTTAATCCCTCTTCAGCCATCAATGTCGCCGGTGATGGCTCTGTTAAGAAGTATCCACTTGTTAAAACAACACATGCGTTTGGATTTATTTGTCTTATCTTTCTAAAAGTTGAAATGCCATCAATTGTTGGCAATCCAATATCAATCAACGCGAGATCGATTTTTTCAATATTTGCTTTGTAAATTTCTATTGCATCATATCCATTATCCGTGGCAAACACCTTATAACCTTTCGATTCAAGGTATTCTTCCAAAAGATACCTTAAATTATCCTCATCCTCAACTATTAAAATTGTAGCCGGCGTGATTTCACCAACTTCAACTCCCTCTTCAATTTCCTCAACTTTCTTCTCAACCGCCGGTAAATAAATATAAAAAGTTGTACCTTTTCCAACTTCCGTTTCAAAAGTTATATACCCATTATGAGCTTTCACGACCATTAAAACTATTGGAAGCCCAAGTCCTGTGCCCTTTTCTAAGGGTTTAGTTGTAAAAAATGGTTCAAAAATTCGCTCCCTCAATTCTTCAGGAATTCCCGTTCCAGTATCGGAGATTGAAATCACTACATATTCATCCGCAGAGATATTCGGAAACTTACCTTTTAACTCCTCGCCTTTGACACTGCCAACATTTATTCTTAACACACCCCCATTTGGCATCGCATCTCTTGCATTTATACATAAATTTATCAATGCTTGAACCATTTGACCATAATCAGCATTTATGAACTTAACATTTTCATCAATAAATGTTTCAACCTTTATATTTTCCGGAAAACTATGAGCAACAAGCACTCTGACTTCTTGAATTAAATCTTTAACATCAACAACCAGCGCTTTTCCACTTTCTCTCCTTACAAAGTTAAGAAGGCGCCTTGTTATATCCGCTCCCCTATCAGCACTTTTCTTGAGTATATCAAGTACCTTCACTATTTCAGGGTCATCATTAGCCAATCGTCTTTTCAAAATTTTAATTCCTGCCTGTATCGACGAGAGGATATTGTTAAAATCATGAGCGATCCCGCTCGAAATTGAGCCGATCGATTCAAGTTTTTGAAATTGAAACATCTGTGCTTCAAAAAGCTTTTGTTCAGTTATATTGCGCTTTATCGCAATAAAATTCGTTATGTTTCCATTAGCATCAAATAATGGCGAAATCGTCATATGTTCGTAATAAAAATCTCCGTTTTTCTTTCTATTTATCAATTCACCTCTCCAAACTTTTCCACTCAATATTGTTCTCCACATATCTTCATAAAATTTGCGATCATGTTTCCCACTTTTTAGAATCCTTGGATTCTTCCCAAGCACTTCCTGAATTCTATAACCCGTCATTTTTTCAAAAGCAGGATTCACATATTTGATATTTCCATTAGCGTCGGTTATCATGACCGCTTCGGATAAGTTTTCAATTGCCTTAGCCAATTCAATCTTTTCACGTTGAAGTTTTTCTTCCTCTGTCACATCCCTTACGATAACTATATACCCATCAATTGCCCCACTTGCTGTGAAAACCGGTTGAACATCGACAACAATTGACATCTCCACCCCCTGAAGTGAGCGAAAAGATACAGTGTGCCCCTTTATAGCTCTGCCGCTGAGCATTTCATTAGCGAAAAAGTTAATGTCTATATTTCCAAGGTCAAGAATTTCCATCAACTTTTCACCTACAACTTTTGAAATATCAGCTTCAACAAGTCCAAGCACTCGCTTCATCTCAGAATTTAAATAAAGTAACCGCCCTTCTGGGTCTATCCTCAAGATCCCAATGGGTGCATTTTCAAGAACTGTCTTTATGAATTTTTCCGAACTTTTCAAAAGCTCAAACAACCTTGCATTTTCAATTGCGCTCGCAACATCATTACATATATTGAGAGCGAGTTCAATTTCTTCGTTTTCAAATGAACGACCAAAGTTAAAATAAACATCAAGCCGTCCAATAAATTTTTCCTTGTATACAATTGGGAAAAAACAAAGTGACTTAATCCCTTCTTCAACCAATACATCTCTCAATTCAAAAAGTGATCTCTCACTCTCAACATCGTCTATTACAATTGGAAAAACTTTTTCCTCACTACCCCATGGTGTATAGCTTGATGCAACTTTAATATGTCTCTCAGACAAACCAATTGAAGATGCGCAGGTTAGAGTGCCACTTTTACTTTCTTTATCTTTTAAAAAAATTGCAACCTTACTTGCATTGTAACTTTCCTTTATTAATTTCGAAACAGACATCAAAATCTCCATAATGTCAATTTTAAATCCAATTGCTTGCGAGACTTTATTTAAAACATTTAATCGCCTTAATCGTCTAATTGCTTGGCTATAAAGTTCAGCGTTTCTGAAAGCGCTTGCGAGTTGAGGTGCAATTCGACTCAAAAATTCCCTGTCCTCGTGTTTTATCCCATCAACCTTACTACTTTCGACCCTTAAAACCCCAATGACTTCATCCCCAAGCAAAAGAGGAATGTCAAACTCAGATCTAACCTCTGCATGTTTTATAACACATCTTTCATCGTTTAAGACATCAGGTGAGTAAATAGAACTGCGAAACATATAAGCGTAGTTCATAAGATCCATTTGCCCAAAGGATATTTCCTGAACAAGATTTTTATCTTCAACTCCAAAAGAGCAAAGTAGGCGGAACTTTTGAGCATCTTTATCAGCAAGATAAATTGAGAAACGATAATAACCCAATCCCTCTTTAAAAACCCTTAAAATTTCACTTACGGCATCTTCAATTTCTATATTTGAAAGCAAAATATGGTCAATCCGCGAGACCATGAAGTTTTCAAGATCTCGTCTTTTAAGTTTATTGATAAGTTTGTCAAGATTTTCACCGATCTCCCCTATTTCATCCTTAGTTTTATAATCAATTTCAACATATTGCCCCTTCAATGCGCGATCAATGGCTATCTTATACTTCTCGATCGGGTTCAAAATTTTCCATATAAAAATATATCCAGCACCGAAGGCGAAAAAGATAACTGTGAAAGCAAAAACTTGTTCAACCCTTATACCAAGCTTAGAGATATTTGACATGATGATAAGAGTAAGGAAAGTTAAAAGTAAAAGCAGGGAAAATCTAACTTTTAAACTCATGACCATCCCCCCGAATTTGTTACACCTGTTAAAAAGTTTAAAATAAAAAACGCTGCAAGCCTTGCCGTCTTTCCATCAACATCATATTCAGGATTCACTTCTGCTATATCAAGGATTTTAACATTCAAATTTAAACCACAAAAGAGAGCAATTTTTAAAACATCTTCAGCTTTCAATCCATCCGGATATGTTGCGCTAACCCCCGGTGCATCCGCATTTCTAACCGAGTCCACATCAAAACTTAAATGAACAAGATGATCTTTCAATTCAAGCTCAATTGCATTTAATATAAAATCAAGCCCTTTTTCTCTAACATCATCAAGCGTAAAAATCTTGATGCCTTTCTCCAACGCATACTTAAAGTGATAAATTGAATTAGCATAGTTTTGAATTCCAACTTCAATCATTTTGTCAGGTTTATATTCCGATTCAAGGATTTGCCTAAAAGGCGTTCCACTATTTCTGACTTGAGAGTCACGAACATCAAGATGGGTATCAATGTTAAATACCGCTTTCTTTCTTTTTTCAAAATTTCTTGCAAACCCAAGATAGTCCGGAAAGGCGATGTCATGTCCCCCACCAATCACTATCACTAAAATTTCGTTTTTAATAAGTTCCTCTACCACGAAAATTAGTCGTTCATGAATTTTTTCAAGTTCCCCATCGGTTTTTAAATTTCCAAGGTCAAAGATTTTTAAATCGGTTACCTGTTTTTCAAACTTAAAGTTAAACGGAGTCAATCTATAAAAATACTTTCTCACTTCATCCGGGGCTTTTCTTGCGCCAGGTCTTCCTTGATTCCGTTTAACCCCTTCATCTTGGGGAACGCCAATAATGGCAACTTTTGTGCCTTCAAAATTTTTCACATCTCTAAAAACCAGATCACCCATTCTCGGATCATTTTTATCACCACGAGTGAAAAATAGTGATTCATCCGGAGGCGTTAGAAATTTAAAAATTTCATCGATCATTGCTCACCTATAAGTTTAGTTTAATTAAACCGCCGCAAGCGATGAATCAGCGAAAAACTTGAAATTTTGATCTCAAGATATTATATTTATAATGAACTTCCTTCAAGCGGGAGTAGCTCAGATGGTAGAGCGTCACCTTGCCAAGGTGAATGTCGCGGGTTCGAGTCCCGTCTCCCGCTCAAATTTTTCGCTTTTATCTCTCCGAAAGGTTCAATATCATATCCGGATGAATCAACCATTTCAAACTTCCCCCGGAAATAGATAAGCTACTAAATTCAACACAAGCAACGGTATTCTTTTTAAACTCGATTGGTTTTTTAAGACCAATGAGCCAACCTAAAAATTCACCAATGTGCGGTTCATGCCCAACCGCAAGAACATTTTCGGCTTTAAGCGAAAAAATTATCTCGATTAACTCTTCAAAATCAGAACCGGGGATGAGTTCGCTTAACTTTACAACATCAGATTGAACTCCCATAACTTTACGAAATATACCAGCAGTTTGAACAGCTCTGACAAGCGGACTTGAGACAACGATATCAATTGTCAAACCCATTCTTTTCAAGGCGGTAGCCATCTTTTCGGTCGTCTCTCGTCCAAGCTCGGTTAATTCTCTCTCAAAATCACTCATCCCCGGTTTCTTCGATTCAGCATCCGCATGTCGAACAAGGTAAAGCAACAAATTAATTCATCGCCTGTTTGTTTTTTACATATTTATCCAAGAACTCTACTATCGCTTTATACGCCTTTATTCTATTTTTAAGCTTAGACAAACCATGCCCTTCATCGTCGAAAACTAAATACTCTACAATCCCACCTCTTGACTTTATCGATTCAACAATTTGATCAGATTCCGATTTGGGAACGCGCGGGTCGTTCGCACCTTGAATTATCATAAGCGGTGCTTTGATCTTGTCAACATGATAAAATGGAGAGATTTCTTTTAAAAATTCGGCGTCTTTTTCCGGATCTCCGTATTCAGCCATTCTATGTTTCTGACGCCATGCACCTGTATTTCTTAAAAATGTCAAGAAGTTTGAAATTCCAACAAGATCAACACCAGCAGCCCACAAATCTGGATAAAATGTGACAGCAGCAAGCGTCATATACCCACCATAACTACCTCCATAGACAATAATCTTTTTCGGATCAATATACCCTGTTGATTTAAGGAAATTAGGTATCATGGCAACATCTCTTATCGCATCTTTACGCTTCGTTGTATTGTCAAGTGAAGCATATGTCTTGCCATATCCTGTGCTTCCACGGACATTTGGTGCATAGACAACATAGCCGCTGTGAATAAAGTATTGATAAAGAGCTGAAAACCTTGGAACTTCTTGAGCCTCGGGTCCACCATGAATTGAAACAATAACTGGTAAAGAACTGTCTTTTTTGGCTCCTTTCGGAAGATACAAATAACCCGGAATTTCAAGCCCATCAAATGATTTGAAACGCACAAGCTCAGGCTTGACAAATGAACTTAAAGGTATTCCAGCCGTAGAACTATAAGTGATTTGTGAGTATTTATTCGTCGGAATGTCGTAATAGTAAATATCTTGATTTTTAACGGGACTTTGATACGTAAAGATGATCTTTTTCCCATCCGCCGTAAATTTTAAACTTCCAATAATTCCGCCGGTAGGGAAGTTAAGCTTTTTTGCTTTCTTTGTAGCCAAATTTAACGAATAAACTTCGCTATAACCATCGACATTTAAAATGAAGACAAGATACTTTCCATCTTTTGAAAGCTCGATTGCTTCGACATCCCAATTCGTCGTGTAAATATAATTCAATTTCCCATTTGGAACATCAATGTAAGCGATTCCAACAAATTCCTTCCCTTCATCCGAAAGAAGATATATCCCTTTGCCATCTTTAGAAAATCTAGCACCAAAATATCTCGCAGGTTGTGTATGTGGGGTTATGTTGTAAACTTTCCCACTTTCATATTCGATAAGATACAGATCATTATCAAAACTGCTTCGATTTTGAGATACAAGAATGTATTTGTTATCGGGAGACCAAGCGACGACGGAGTTATTTCCATCATTTTGCCAGACAAGTTTAACTTTCCCAGTTTTTATGTTCATAGCATAGACATCAAAAAAAGCTCTATTTCTCTCGTTCGATGCAAAGGCAAACATCGTCCCATCTCCCGACCATGCACCGAAGTTGTAGATGACATTGTCATTATAAGTCAACCGTCTTATTTCACTACCATCAGATTTTAAGAGAAAAAGTTGTGTATGTTCATTTCCACCCATATCTTTCCCAAAAAGCATCCAATCCCCATTTTTCGGATTCCATGAAACAAATTGAACTCTCTCATCAAAAAATGTTAACTGTTCCGGACATCCCGAAGAAATTCTAACTTTCCAAACCTGATTTGTTCCAGTTACATCGGTAAGATAAGCTATAAACTTTCCATCAGGTGAGACCGTTGGAGAGGAAGCACTTCTTATGTTAAGATATTGCTCGATTGTGTAGGTTTGAGCAAAAAGGAAGAAAGGCAAAAGCACAAGTATAATTGAGAGCCAAAGTTTTCTTCTCATAGGCCTCCAAGATTTTGTTTAACTTAGCGCAAAGGATAAATTATAAAAATTTAAAGTTAAGGTCAAGTTCTCTAGGGAAATTTTGCATTTAGAGGGATTTTTTGATAATTTAAAGCAAATTTAAAACAAAGTTTGCAATCAAGATGTTGATAGGGACAAAATTTAAAGGGGTTGATTTTTACAATACCGACGATCTTTTAACCGATGATGAAAAGATGGTTCGGGATACAATAAGAGAATGGGTAGATGAAAAAGTCATACCTATAATTGAAAAACACTACATGGAAGGAACATTTCCGATGCACCTGATCCCAGAGATGGCGGAACTTGGAATTTTTGGAGCGACGCTTCCAGAAAAATATGGCTGTGCAAATCTAAACAATGTCGCTTATGGACTTATTATGCAAGAACTTGAACGCGGGGATAGCGGGATACGAAGTTTTGCATCAGTTCAAAGCGCGCTTGTAATGTATCCGATTTATGAATTTGGCAGCGAAGAACAAAAAAATTACTGGCTCCCTAAGCTTGCTCGCGGAGAAAAAATTGGATGTTTCGGGCTAACTGAACCTGATTTTGGCTCAAACCCTGGGGGACTCAGGACGAAAGCAGAATATAAAAACGGTGGCTTCGTTCTCAACGGAACGAAAATGTGGATAACGAACGGGACAATTGCAGATGTTGCAGTTGTATGGGCTAAGCTTGACGGTGTCATACGAGGTTTTCTCGTCGAAAAAGGCACCCCAGGATTTGAAGCACCCGAAATGAAAGGCAAACATTCACTTCGTGCTTCCGTGACAAGCGAGCTTGTATTTCAAGATTGTTGGATACCCGAAGAAAATATACTTCCGAAGGCGGTTGGTTTAAAAGCAGCTTTAATGTGCTTGACTCAAGCAAGATACGGGATTGCATGGGGTGCGGTCGGAGCTGCAATGGCTTGCTACGAGACAGCGCTTGAATATGCAAAAACAAGAATTCAATTTGACAAACCAATCGCATCATTTCAACTTGTTCAAGAAAAGCTTGTTTATATGCTAACTGAAATAACGAAAGCACAACTTCTGTGTATTCAACTTGGAAGATTAAAAGATCAAGGGAAAGCAAACTATGTTCAAGTTTCACTTGCAAAAAGAAATAATGTCTATCATGCACTTGAAATAGCACGACTCGCAAGAGATATACTTGGCGCAAATGGTATATTAAATGAATATCCAGTTATGAGACATATGAACAATCTTGAATCAGTTAAAACTTACGAAGGAACGCATGATATCCATACACTTATAATTGGTGAATATATCACTGGGTTCTCAGCGTTTACATGATTAATTCTAAAATTGTGATATTTGCTTGCTTTATTTTAAGAACTTTAAAGTCAACAAAATCTTAATTCAAAATCATGGCGAAAAATAATAAGTTGTGGCGTCATAAAATAATAGGACACGCATATACTTTTGATGATGTGCTCCTCGTTCCCGCGAAATCAGATGTTTTACCGAAAGATGTTGATGTCTCGACAAAATTCACACGAAATATAAAATTGAATATCCCACTTGTAAGCGCAGCTATGGACACCGTTACAGAATCCGAAATGGCAATAGCCATTGCAAGAGAAGGAGGAATTGGGATCATCCACAAAAATATGAGTATTGAAAGGCAAGCAAGCGAGGTTGATAGAGTCAAACGCTCTGAAAGTGGAATGATTCTAAATCCGGTTACATTAACGCCAGATAGAAAAGTTCGCGAGGCCCTTGAACTTATGAACCACTATAAAATTTCCGGGATCCCCGTGATCGACTCAAATGGCAAACTTGTTGGGATATTGACGAACCGTGATTTGAGATTTGAACCTGATTTAGATGCAGAGATTTCAAAATACATGACCAATTCAAATTTAATAACTGCTCCAGTTGGAACAACGCTTGAAGAGGCGGAAAAAATTTTACAAAGACATAAAATTGAAAAGCTCCCCGTTGTCGATAAAGATGGGTATCTGCGTGGCTTGATAACATTTAAGGATATCCAAAAAAAGAAAAAATACCCCAATGCGTGCAAAGATGAACTTGGACGACTTCGCGTCGGTGCAGCTGTTGGAATTAAATCTGACACAATTGAAAGAGTTGAAGAACTTAAAAAAGCTGGGGTTGATGTTATCGTGATAGACACTGCTCATGGTCATTCGAAAGGTGTTATAGAGATGCTAAAAAAGATAAAAAAGAAATTTCCCGAGCTTGATGTTGTAGCTGGAAATGTAGCAACAGGTGAGGCAACACTTGAATTGATAAAAGCTGGCGCTGACGCTGTTAAAGTAGGCATAGGTCCGGGTTCAATATGCACAACGAGAGTCGTGACAGGGGTTGGCGTTCCACAAATTACGGCGATCATGAACTGCGCTGAAGTCGCGATGAAATACAAAATTCCAATAATCGCTGACGGTGGAATAAAGCAAACGGGCGACATTGCAAAAGCAATTGCAGCCGGAGCTGATTCAGTTATGATAGGTGCACTATTTGCTGGAACCGAAGAAAGCCCGGGAGAAAAAGTGTTGTATGAGGGACGAAGCTATAAAGTTTATAGAGGTATGGGTTCAATTGAGGCAATGAAAGCAGGAAGTGGCGATAGATATTTTCAAGACATCGAAGATGATATAAAGAAACTCGTCCCAGAAGGTATTGAGGGCAGGGTTCCATATAAAGGACACTTAAGCGATGTGGTGTATCAAATGGTTGGCGGGTTGAGATCAGCGATGGGATATTGCGGTGTGAGAAATATCGAAGAGATGAAAACAAAGACAAAATTTATTTTAATGACAAACGCTGGGCTTAGAGAAAGCCATCCACACGATGTCATAATTACAAAAGAAGCTCCAAACTACAGTATATCAAATCTTTGAAATGGTAAGTTCGAAAATTAAACTTGAAAAAGTTCGAGAAAAACTTGACAAGTTCAAAATCGACGCAATCATAATAACCCACCTTCCAAATATAAGATATTTAACTGGATTTTCCGGCTCTTCCGCTATTTGTATCGTGACTAAAACCGACGCTTTCTTTTTGACCGACTTCAGGTACAAAGAACAAGTGAAGCATCAAGTTAAAAACTTTAGAAAAATCATCGCCATCGGCAAAACTTCACTTGATTTAATTCAAGAGAAAAAAATATTCGGTAAAGTTAAAAAAGTAGGATTTGAAGCTGATCACGCGCCATTTTCATTTATCCTTGAACTGAAAAGAAAGTTTAAAAATATAAAATTCATCCCAACTAAAAATTTTATCGAGGAAATCGCCGCTGTCAAAACGCCGGATGAAATCGAAAACATCAAACGAGCGATAAAAATAAGCGAGAAAGTCTTTTACGAAATTTTGAATCTTATAAAGCCTGGGGTTTCAGAGATTGACATTGCATCTGAGATAACATATCTACACAGGAAGCTTGGGGCTGAAAAGGATGCGTTCGACATAATTGTTGCAAGTGGATGGCGAAGCGCCCTTCCACATGGAGTTGCAACGGGTAAAAAACTTAAAAAAGGCGAACTTGTTTTAATTGATTTTGGATGCGTTTATAACGGTTACCACTCAGACATAACCCGAACGATATCAATTGGGAAAGCATCACCCGAGATAAAGAAAATTTACCAAATTGTGCTTGATGCGCAAACAAAAGCAATAGAAGGTGTAAGGGAAAGATTAAAAGCAAACGAGCTTGACTCTATAGCGAGAGATTACATAAGGCAAAACGGTTACGCCAAATTTTTTGGTCATTCGCTTGGGCATGGGATTGGAACGGAAATTCACACCTTGCCGAGAATATCTCCAAGCAGTGATTATATACTTCAAAATGGAAATGTCATAACTATCGAGCCTGGGATTTATCTCCCGGGGTTTGCTGGAATTAGAATCGAAGACGATGTTTTAATAAATTCAAACGCTGAAATTTTAACTTCGTTGCCAAGAAATTTAATTGAGGTTTGATGTTGAGAAAAGTTCTGATGATAACTTATTATTTCCCACCGGTCGTTTATGGCTCTAGTATCCGTGTGCTTAACTTCGTTAGACATCTTTTGGATTACAATTGGTCTTCATCTGTTTTAACACTTAACCATTCAACTTTCCCAACCCTAAAAGATTTTACTCTTTCGGAAGCGGTTAAGGAAAGCAAATCAAAAGTGTATGCGGTTAACCTTTTAAAACCATTTTCAAAAATCGCAACTGTTCGATATCCAAATACAAAGAAGGAATTAACTTCAAAATTTTTATTTTACATTGCAAGGGTTTTTGGTTTAGATGAGCCTGAGGATGTTTGGAAATTCAAAGCGATTAAACTTGGGGAAAAAATTCTACGATCTGACAAATACAACGCAATTATCGCCTTTGCACCACCGCTTTCAACAATTAAAATTGGTTCCTATCTCTCGAAAAAATTTAAAATTCCATTAATAGTTGATTATCATTCAATCCCGCACCAAAGAAGGTTAATTGGCTCAAAAGAAGAAAAACTTTTAAGAGCTTGCTCATCGATTATAGCAGATAACCGAAAAGTTAAAGACCATCTGCTTCAAAACTATCTTTTCCTTGATTATAATTCCATAAAGATAATTCCGACTGGATTTGATTTCTCAGAATTTAAAGGCCATAGCCCCAGAGTTGACGATAAATTTACACTTACGATATCGTACGGCAAAATCACAGCTAAAAGATTTAAACCAATTTTAACTGCCCTTGCTTCCCTTGCAAAAAAGGAGCTGCTTTTCAAAAAATCACTTTCACTTAATTTAATCGGCATTCCTGCAAACGAAGTTATAAACCTGCTTTCAAAACTCCAACTGAAAGAAAATGTTAACATCTACTTAAATATCCAGCGCGAAAACTATATAAAAATTCTTCTCTCGTCAAATTTTCTTATTTATCTTGATGACTTCGACATCGCAAATGTTCCATACGACTACACTGCAACCGGCAAACCATATATAGCAATAATCAGTGGACAAAATAACTACCGATATATCATTGGTGATTACAAAAATTGCTTAATAGCTGATATTAATGAGCCATCTTCAATTATAAACACATTCGCGAAAGCATTTGAACTTTACATAAATCAAAGAGAGATAAAGCCAAGGGTAGATTTCGAAAGCTACGACATTAAAAAAGTGATTATAAATCTCGTCCGCGAACTTGAGATGTTAACTTTCGATTAAAAATTAATAAACTTGGGCAAATGAAAGTTTTCGTGGTAGGTGGCGGGGGACGAGAACACGCGCTCGTGTGGAAAATTTCCCAATCCCCAAATGTTGAAAAGATTTTCTGTGCCCCGGGAAATGCTGGCATTGCCGAAATTGCTGAAACAGTTCCAATTAAGGTTGACGATTTAAATTCACTTTTAAAATTTGCGCTTGAACACAAAATTGACCTTACAGTCGTTGGACCTGAACTCCCACTTTCACTTGGAATTGTCGACTTGTTTGAATCAAACGGATTAAAAATTTTTGGTCCCCGGAAAATAGCAGCAGAAATTGAGAGCAGTAAAGTTTTCGCCAAAAATTTTATGAAAAAATACAATATCCCAACAGCAAATTACGAGACATTCACATGTGATGAAATTGAGAAAGCAAAAAAATTTGTCCTCAGTTTAACTCCACCAGTTGTGATAAAAGCAGATGGGCTCGCAGGTGGAAAAGGTGTAACGGTATGCGAAAGCATTGATGAAGCAATCAAAACAATTGATCTATATTTTTCCAAGAAAATCTTTGGAACAGCTGGAGAAAAAATTGTGATCGAGGAATTTTTAGAAGGTGAAGAGGCTTCAGTTTTTGCGATAACCGACGGAGATGATTTCATAACCCTTTCACCAGCGCAGGATTACAAGCGCGTATTTGATAACGACAAAGGCAAGAACACAGGTGGCATGGGTTCTTATGCTCCAACCCCCATGATCGACGAAACAACGCTTGAAAAAATAAAAACTCAAATAATCAAACCCACAATTCAAGGCTTGAAAAACGAAAACAGAGAATTCAAAGGCTGTTTATATTGTGGATTGATGCTTACAACCGAGGGTCCTAAAGTCCTTGAATTTAACTGTCGTTTCGGCGACCCAGAAACTCAAGTTGTTTTGCCCTTGTTGGATGGCGATATAATTGATATGTTTTTCAAGGCGATAGATGGCGGGATTAAAAATTTTAATTACAACATTAAAAAATCTACAGCAATTTGTGTCATACTGGCTTCCGCTGGCTATCCAGATGATTATGAAGTCGGCAAAGAAATTTATGGGCTTGATGAAGTCAAAAAGATGGAAAATATAATTCTATTCCACGCTGGGACGAAAAAGGTTGATGGTAAAATTTTAACCTCAGGAGGTCGCGTCATCGGAGTCACTGCAATTGGCGAAGAAAATGATTTTGAAGGAACAATGAAAAAAGTTTACTCAGCGGTTGAAAAAATAAAATTTGACGGCATGCACTATAGAAAAGATATCGGCAGGAAAGCAGTTGATTTTTTAAAAGCAAGAAATTTTAAAAAATGAAAACAATTTTCTTAAACAAAGACAACAACATTCGCAATGGCTGGAAAATTTTGATTTTCTTTGTAAACTTCATCGTTTTACTCCTGCTTTTAAATTCAAGTTTATCTTTATTCCTGCCGATCACGGATATTTTCATTGGAGAGCTTATCGCACTGATTTCAGTCGTGATATCAACCTTCCTAATGATGAAATTTTTCGAGAAGAAAAATTTTGAGGATGTTGGTTTAAGGTTGAGACCAAACACAATATATGAAATTTCCTTCGGATTGATCCTTGGCTTCATTATGATAACATTTGTCGTCGTTGTGAACTTGACTTTGGGGTATTATAAATACGAATTCACTCTAAATCAAGTATATCCACAAATTCTAAAAGCTCTCTCACTTTTCTTGTTGGTCGCCTTTTTTGAAGAAATTTTATTCCGTGGCTACCCTTTCCAACGATTAATAGACGGAACAAATCCAATCATTGCAACATTAATTTTTTCACTCGTTTTCTCACTTGCACACCTTCAAAATCCAAATGTAAACCTAATTGCACTTTTAAATATCTTCCTTGCGGGCGTTTGGCTTTCAACATCGTACATAAAAACTCGCTCCCTTTGGTTGCCTATCTCTTTACATTTTTCGTGGAATTTCTTTCAAGGCTATTTTTTACTCCCTGCCCGTCAGCGGTTCAAGCTTGATCGAACCTATTTTTAATGCTAAAATAACATCGG
The DNA here is from genome assembly GCF_001535985.1 of Candidatus Kryptonium thompsonii. Classification (NCBI taxonomy): domain Bacteria; kingdom Pseudomonadati; phylum Candidatus Kryptoniota; genus Candidatus Kryptonium; species Candidatus Kryptonium thompsonii. Next base: position 47,988 of record NZ_CZVS01000011.1, read on the forward strand.
AAAACATAATATCTGGTGGCAAATTTGGTCCCGAGGGAAGTTTGATAACAAGTTTAGTTCTTGTAGCATCAACTATTTTCATCACAAAAAACAAACGCTTGAGTAATGACGAAGTATATTAAAGTAGTCCTTCTTCTCTTCCTTGCAACGAATCTCCTTTCTCAAGGAGTTATAATAAACGAGATAATGAATGCGCCTCAAGGTGGTGAACCTGAGTGGATAGAGATTTTAAATTTCTCATCCGAATCCGTTAACTTAAAAAACTGGAAAATTTCAAATAGGAACACATCAACCAAATACACGATCACAAACTCAGATTACGTGCTCCAACCCGATAGCTACGCAATCATAACCAAAAGCGATACAATTTTCTATTTTCACTCAAACATACCTTCAAAAGTTTTCATTGTTCCTCAGATGCCAACTTACTTATTCAGAAATGATTCAGATGCAGTTGTAATTTTTGATTCGACTGGTTTTGTAATTGACAGCGTTTATTACAAAAGAAGTTGGGTTGTGAGCGGATACTCGATTGAGAGAATATATCCCAACGGTAACTCAAATTTAAAATCAACTTGGGGGATTTCAACAGATCCAGAAAGAAGCACACCCGGGAGAAAAAACAGCATTATGGCTAAATTTAACGACCTTGCGATAAAAACTTTTACAACTGAGCCAGTGCAGATATTTCAAGGTGGAAGCTTTAAGATTAAAACGACAATTTATAACATTGGAATTAATCCAGTTGAAAGCTTTAAGGTTGAGTTTCTTATCGATGTAAATAAAGATTCAATTTTTCAAGACGACGAAAAATTTGCCGAAATTCCCTTGTCTCAAAGAATTGAATCAACGGATTCTATTCAAATTGAACTTAACATAAGCGGATTAATCTCGGGGGATTATCGATCGATCTTACGGGTTTTACTCCCCCTTGATGAAAATACTGCTAATAACTTCGTAATTAAAACGATAAAGATTTTGCCACCGCCACTTTCATTTAACTCCATCGTGATAAATGAAATAATGTATGCCCCAAAATCTCCCGAGCCAGAATGGATAGAATTATACAACAGAACAAACGAACCGGTTAACCTAAAGAATTGGAAGGTTGGCGATTCACAGACACTCAAAACGATCAATGTCGATTTCATCATAAATCCAGCCGATTTCATAATTATAACATCAAAAGACACCCTCCCATTCATCTACCCGTGGCCCAATAGAAATAAAATTTTGATTTTATCACTTCCAGCGTTTAACAACGATGAGGATGCAGTTAGAATCTACGATCAGTATGAAAACTTAATTGATTCGGTTTATTATTTTTCAACCTTCGGAGGGACGAATGGCTTTTCCCTTGAAAGAGTTTCTCCAGATCAACCTTCAAACTCCGCATCAAATTGGGGAACATCGAAAAGCCCATTTAGGGCAACCCCATTATTAAAGAATTCACTTACCCAGAAGGACAAAGACTTAACAATTACAAACATCCGCTATACAAAACCAATTTTAAAACTCCACCCCGTTAAGTTAAACATAGCGGTGAAAAATATCGGAAAACTCGCACTTGAAAATTTCACAGTAAAACTTATAAACCACGAAAACGGTGATTTGATCGGAGAAAAACTCAACGCTGAGCCGTTGGCTCCCGCTGATTCAACTTTTATAACTTTTCACTTCACACCGATCGAGACTAAACCATACATCTTAACAGCAATTGTTTCACATCCTGAAGACGAGGATACGCTTAACAATTCTTTGCAAATCAAACTTGAAGTCTCATATCCCGAAGAATCGATTTTAATAAACGAAATCATGTTTGCCCCGCTTGGGGATGAACCAGAATGGATTGAAATATATAACGCAAGCGATGATACGATAAATCTGAAAAATTGGTATGTATCCGACGCCTCAAGCGAAGTTATAATAACCAAAAGTGATTTTTTAATTTTCCCAAATGAATACCTTGTTCTATCAAAAGATAGCACGATTTTAAACTTTTACGATATCAACTCAAAGATAATAACCCTTTCTCTGCCAACACTTAACAACTCAGGCGATGCTGTTGCAATTTATGATCAAACTAAATTTAAAATCGATTCATTGTACTACTTTGGAAGTTGGGGGAAGACGGGGTCTTCAATAGAAAGGATTGATCTTACAGAACCAAGCATTGATTCACTTAACTGGTCTATTCCTCCTGATACTATAAAAGCAACGCCTGGAAAGGAAAACTTTTCAAGGCGAAAAAACTTTGATTTAAGAATCCGAACAATTCAAACGCCAAATTCGATGGATTATGACAAAACCTTAAACGCTCAAATCACCGTTCAAAATTGGGGGTTAAATCAAGTTAACAGCTTTTCGCTGAAAGTTTACAATGACATTAACTTTGACTCAACTGAAACTGAAAATGAACTCATATTCGATCAAAATTACCAAGTCCCGTTAAACAAAAAAGATTCGGTTCAGCTAAATCTTGAAATTTCGAACCTCAAGCCAGGTGAAAATTCTCTTATCTTCTCCATTGATTTTCCAAATGATGAAGATTTAAAAAACAACAGGATCATAAAAAGTGTAAATGTTGGCTTTCCGACAACTTCGGTAGTTATAAACGAAATAATGTTTGAGCCACTATCCGGCTACTGTGAATATATTGAACTATTTAATCGCTCCGACAAATCCGTTAATTTAAAAAATTGGAAGTTTAACGATATGAGAAGTCAAGATGGAAAAGCCAATTTCATAAACATTTCATCGACGAATTTGCTCCTCAACCCCGGTGAATATCTCATCATCGCCCCTGATTCAACATTTTTCAAATATATTTCGCAAGGTGATTCAATTAATTTCAAATTGGTTATTTTAAACAAGGGTTTAAACCTCAACAATGATTTCGACGATGTTGTTATAACTGATCTTACGGGGAAAATAATTGACAGCGTAAGATATCACTCAAGCTGGCATAGTTCAATGATAATCGACAAAAGAGGAAGAGCGCTTGAGAAAATAAACCCCAATTTACCATCCTTTGAAAGGTCAAGCTGGACAAGTTCGTCATCTCAAATCGGTGGAACGCCCGGAAGAAAAAACACCGCTTTCATCGATATATCTCAGCAAATTTACACTCCGTCTGTAAAAGTCACACCGAACCCATTTTCACCAGATGGAGATGGCTTTGAAGATGTTTGTTTGATCTCATATGTGCTCCCATTTAACTCTGGAATTTTAAATGTAAAAATTTTCGACTCCTACGGTCGTCTTGTTAGAAATTTAGCCGTCAATCAATTTGCGACGAAGAGCGGAAACTTGCTTTGGGATGGGACTTCTGATGACGGGAGAAAATTAAGAATCGGAATTTATATAATTTTGTTCGAAGCGGAATCAGAGCAAGGTGAAAAGTTTCAGGAAAAACTTACAGTTGTGCTAGCGAGGAAACTTTAGAATAATTTATTGCTTTTGAGCCCCCAAACCTCAGGTTTTGCACTTCTACCCATAAGTTCTGATGTTGCGCTCATCGGATCTTTTCCGTTAAATAAAACATCGTAAACTGAATTAGTTATCGGCATTTCAATATCATACTTTTTTGAAAGTTTAACAGCTGAAATAGTAGTCCAGATCCCTTCGGCAACCATGACCATATCTTTTAAAATTTCATCAAGCTTTTTGCCTCTACCAATTTGTTCACCAACAAATCTATTTCTACTATATTTGCTTGTGCATGTAACGATCAAATCACCTATCCCAGAAAGACCAGCAAATGTTTCAAGTTTCGCACCCATTGCAATGCCCAATCTAACTATTTCAGCAATTCCTCTCGTCATTATCGCAGCCCGTGTATTATCCCCAAAGCCAATCCCATCAGCGATTCCCGTCGCAATGGCAATTATATTTTTCAACGCCCCTCCAAGTTCAACCCCGACAACATCTTCACTTGTATAAACACGGAAATAATTGTTAATAAAAACATCTTGGACAAACTTAGCCACATCCTTATTAAACGAAGCAACAACAACAGCTGTTGGCATCTTTCGGCTTACCTCTTCAGCATGGCTTGGACCAGAAAGAACACAATAATTCTCATCAACACCCAAAACCTCATGAACTATCTCTGAAATCCTCATCAATGTTTCATTTTCAATTCCCTTCGCAACATTGACGATAATTTTACCTTTGCAATTTTTAAATTCCTCCCTTGAAATAATACCTCTTAAATGCTGCGTCGGAACAGCTAAAACTATTATCTCAGCTCCATCCAACGCCTCGTTTAAATCTGATGTCAGGAAAACTTCATCTGGAATTTTAACCCCCGGAAGATAAATGGAATTTTCCCGCTCAATTTTGACTTTTTCAAGCAGTTCTTTTCTTCTAAACCATAATTTAACCTTGTGCTTGTTGTCATTGAGCAAAATTGAAAGCGCCGTGCCCCAACTACCCGAACCAATAATTGATATCTTCATGATTTCTTTCTAAAACTTAACTTGTTTTCATTTCCAGCAAGAAGTCGCTCAATGTTGCTTCTATGACGGAGTACGATGATAACAGCAATTATACTGCCAAATATCAAAATTGTAAAAAAGTCATGATGCTTAAATTTCAAAATCTTTTCGGTGAAAAGAATTACAAATGGAAAAGAAATTGCAGATATAATTGAACCAAGCGAAACATATCTTGTTATAGCAACGATGATAACAAAAATCACAAAAGAGATCAAAAGATCAAACGGGGCTATCCCCAACAACATACCCGCAGATGTGCTAACCCCTTTACCGCCTCTAAACCCAGCGAAAATCGTCCATATATGCCCAATCACAGCAAAACATCCAGCTATTATTTGTAGCGTAGTCAAGTTAAGAATTAAAGCATCGCTATAAAACCATCTCGCTATAAAAGCAGTCGCAAAGAAACCCTTAAAAGCATCAAATAAAATCACAAAAATTCCCCAACCCAAACCAACTACTCTTATAACATTTGTCCCACCGGGATTGCCACTGCCGTAATTTCTTATATCAATTCCTTTAACAAGCTTCCCGACGATTATGCTTGTCGGAATTGAACCCACAAGATAACTTAAAAACAATAGCCAAGACAAGATTAAGCATTTGTCCCTAATTTTTTATTTCAAAATCTTGCAAGCAAATTTAAAAAATTTCACTTCAAAAATAAAAAGGGCGTGCGAAAAGCACGCCCCGTATGTTTAAAGCAAAATCAACGCCTTACCTTGACACGAAAAGTTCAACAACACCTTTTAATGCCTCGGCTGGAATTTTAGGTATTTGATATTTACCCTCGGCAATGGAAGAAGTAGGCAATTGAATTCCGGGCAACGACATCACATCCACATAAGGAATATTAGAACCAAACTTAGTATTTATTGCCTTGATAAATTCGTTCGCAATTATCCCATGACCACGATTTGATGGATGAATTCCATCCAAGCTGAAAAGTCCACCGGTTATGAAATCGGTCGTGAATTTAACACCGGCGATCTCAAGTCCATGCGCTTTAACCTCGTTTAACCTTGAATAGATGTCAACTTTCACAGTTCTTCCAGCTCTTGCCGGATTTGCTAAGACAGTATCAATTATCAGATTGAATTTCTGAATTGCTGTTCTTGCAATCGAAACCTCACTTGCATCAAGTATATACTCATTGGGTAGTGGTTTTCCTGCATTAGGAAGTTGACTAAATGGTGGAACATTCGGAAGTCCATATCCAGTTGCAATTAAGGAACTTGCGGTAAGCAAAACTAAATCTCCAGGTCCAAGCTGAGCTGGCTGACCACCCTTTATACCGATCAATGGTATCAAATTACCTTGAGCGTCTTTAACAGGTTGGCCAGTATTTGGATCAACAATAAACCATGGTATCGTTGTGAAAAATGGAATTACAGTTACATCAGGGATATTGGCTACAGCAACTTTCACTGTTGAATTAATCTTAAGGAGCGAGTCAATTGCCTGCCTGAAAAGAAGCTGGAAAATTACATCTGGAGTCGGAAGCTTACCTGTCGGATCAGTTCCCCTTGTTCCACCGCTTGCAGCATAACCGAGAACATCATTATTACCCATCCAGAAAAATACAAATGTTGGATTCAATGCCTTAGCCTGATGGAACATAGTTGGTCCTAATGCCTTGCTCCTTAAAACAATTTGGAAAAATGGATTTCCTCTCTGCACTGATTTGGTTGCGAAATCAGTGGTATCTAAAACATCATAGAGAATTGCTCCAGGAACAGCGAGATTATTAAATGGTGCAGGATGAGTTGAATTCTTAGGCGAACCAGTAACCATTTGCTGTTGAAGTTGAACCGGCGTAAGCGAAGTTAAACGCAACCTTGTCCCAATGCCAGGTTCGCTAATCAACGGTTGCACGAAAGTAACATTTCCGCCAATTTTATTAATTTGCTGAACAATTAAATTCGGATAAGAATAATTTTGTGCACCTTCGAACAAGGCTCCATCTTGAAAGCCAGCAGTTATTGAGTTCCCAATTGCAACTATCTTATCAAATTTAACTTGAGTTCCGAGCGATGGTGGAGTCCCAACCTCTGAAAATTCTTCACAAGAATAAAATATGAAAGCAGAGATAAAGATGAAGAAAACCGTCAAAATTCCCGAGAATTTGAATTTTTTAATCATAGCGCAAAACCCGTTTTTAGTTTTGAATTAAAAATTTAAAAAAGCTTATAAGAAAAGTTTATTCCGAGCAGATGCGCACTTGCGTTGTAAACCCCATCAAAACCAACTACCGTCCCGATGACTTCCCTTTGCTTAAACCTTACAAACATATAACCAAGGTCAATTGTTAAATTCCCCATCGTATATCCGGCTCCAAATGTAAATTCCCATCTGTCCGAATCAGGCAAAGATGGTTCAACATATTTATCATCAATCGGGTTTCGATCATACGCAATTCCACCCCTCAATGCAAAATTACCAAAACGATATTCTAATCCAGCTTTGTAAATTGAAACATCTCTATAATATCTTTCAAGTTTTTGATCCTTTTGAGCTTGTGTTTCGGTTTCGAAATCAATTTCAATGACATCATAAGAAGACCATCTTGTAAATTGGTAACCAAGCTCGAATGTTACATTTTCATTCGAGAATCCAATTCCTGCCATGATTACATCTGGCATTTTAACACTCGTCTTGATGTTTCCACCTGGGAGAAGCGCATCAAGAGCTGCAGGTTTTTTAAAATCCGCCGTTCCAGAGTAGTTAACTTTAACCTGTGAACGATAAGAAAATCCAACAGACACAGGATCAAGTTTCAACAACCACCCAACGTTAAAACCAACACCTGTTCCATCACCTGACAACTTAACATCAACCTCTGGCGTAAATGATGTGATTTTTCTTGTCAATGTGACGGTGCTATAAACAAAATCAAAGCCAGCGCCAATTGAAAGTTCATCTGAAAACTTATAAGCAATAGTTGGATTGATATAAAATGTTTTCAAATCAGATTCAACGGTTATCGCACGTCCCAACCAATCTTCTGGCCACTTTGAGCCAAGCCCATAAGGGTTAAAAACTCCGATACCAATTGCAAACCCGCTTTCAAAAGTATGCGTTAGATAAAGATTGCTTGGATAAAAAACCTGTTTCACCATCTTGGTTTCTTGGGTTGTGTTAAATTGATAAGGACCACGAAATCTTGCAGATGGAAATATAAGCGTCGTCCCAATTGAAAAGTTTGTTCCTTTCAAGTAAGTCAAACCAGCTGGATTGTAAAAAATGCTAATTGGAGCATAAGATGTAGCAAATGCCCCAGCCATTCCGGTGGCTCTTGCACCGTGTTCATTAATTTGAAAGCCACCTGCAAATAAAAGATTTGAAAAGACTAAAGCTACCACAAGGCAGGATAAAATAAATCGCATATGTCCTCCATATTTTTGTTTAGTTTGTGGAAATTTTTAAAAGAGATGCCCCTTTTTCAACAGCGCTTCCTTCACTGACAAGAACATCCTCAACAATTCCCTCAAGATCACTCCTTATTTCATTTTCCATCTTCATCGCTTCAAGAATTAATAACTTGTCACCGATTTTAATCTGCGAACCAGGCTTGACGAAAATTTTCGTCACAAGGCCTGGCATAGGTGATTTAAGGATTTTTTCCTTTTTGGCTTCCCCAGATGAGGTGCTACGGTAGGAATCTATAAGGCTTTGATACTTCGTTGAAACTTTACAATGGTAATCCCCAAAAGAGTTAGTTAAAATTGTCAAATCCCCGTCGATGGAAAAGTTGAAGGTGAAGATTTTATGATCAATCGAAAAGACGATTTGATCATTTGAGATATTTAAGACTTTAACTCGATGTTTTTGCCCCCCTACTTCAACTTCAAACTCGTTGGCGCTTTCTTTCCTCAGTTCGAGCTCAATATCTAAGTTGTTAACAGTTATCTTCATAGGGCGTTTATTTATCATTTTTCACACTAAATATAAACCAAAAAAATCAATATTTCAAGTGCAGAAAGCCTAACTTCACAGTTTTGGAAGTACCTAAGTTGTAAAATTACTCCTTTCTTCTTAACTTTACCTTTGAAAAGCACATAATTTCAAAAAAATTAAAGTTTCAAATATGCCCTCTAAGTTAATTTTTGAGCTAAGCCGTCCCGGGAGAAAGGGTTATTCTTTGCCCAAAAACGATGTCCCTGAAAAACATATTGAAGATTTAATCCCCCAAAAATTTCTACGCTCAACCCCACCCTCTCTTCCAGAATTAAGTGAAAACGAAGTCATAAGACACTACATACGGCTTTCAACATTAAATTACCATGTCGACAAAGGTTTCTATCCGCTTGGTTCCTGCACCATGAAATACAATCCAAAAGTAAACGAAGTCGCTGCATCACTACCCGGCTTCAGAAACATCCATCCACATATGGATGACGAGCTTGTCCAAGGAGCGCTTCAAATCATGTATGAACTTTCTGAAATGCTCGCCGAGATAACCGGCATGAAAGCTGTATCGCTTCAACCAGCTGCTGGAGCCCACGGTGAATTAACAGGAATTTTAATGATAAGAGCATATCACGAAAAGCTTGGGAATCCAAGAAAGAAAATTTTAATCCCCGACTCAGCCCACGGGACAAATCCAGCAAGCGTAACTATCTCCGGCTATACCGCTGTAAGCGTTAAATCAAACGAATACGGAACAATCGACCTTGAAGATTTAAAAGCGAAACTTGATGAAGATGTAGCCGGAATAATGCTAACAAACCCAAATACACTTGGTATCTTTGAAAAGGATATTCTTAAAGTTGAAAAGTTAATACACGACGCCGGGGCATTGATGTATATGGATGGTGCAAATTTAAATGCGCTTGTCGGGATAACAAAACCTGGAGATATGGGATTTGATGTAGTTCATTTAAACTTACACAAAACATTTTCAACACCACATGGCGGAGGTGGTCCAGGCGCAGGTCCAGTTGCTGTAAGTGAAAAACTCATACCGTTCCTCCCAGTCCCGAGAGTTGAGAAAAAGGACGGAAAATTTATACTGAATTATAACTACCCTGACTCAATTGGCAAAATCCATACATTCTTCGGAAATTTCGGAGTCATGGTTCGAGCATACACATACATCAGAATGCTTGGTAGCAAAGGTCTTAGAGAAGTAAGTGAAAACGCAATTATAAATTCAAACTACCTGTTAAGCAGAATAAAAGATTACTTCGATAGACCCTACCTTGGAAAACCACTCCATGAATTCGTCGTCTCAGCCAGCAGTAGAAGTTTTTCTCTATTTTCGTTCCATAACTGCTATTCTTTGAAGGAGGTCAATCAGTCCAAGCCTGTTATATTTCGAGTATTTTGGTATATATGTTCCAGCGAAGAAAGGTTTTTTATCAGGTGTCATTATTATCGTCAAGGGCCAGCCCCCGTGACCTGTCATCGCTTGACATATGTTCATGTAAACTGAGTCGATATCTGGTCTTTCTTCTCTGTCAACTTTTATTGAAATGAAGTTTTCATTTAGAATTTTCGCAACTTCTTCATCTTGGAACGATTCTTTTTCCATCACATGACACCAGTGGCAAGTTGAGTATCCTATTGAAAGAAAAATTGGTTTATTTTCATTTTTTGCCCTTTCAAAAGCTTCGTCGCACCATGGATACCAGTCAACGGGGTTTTCGGCATGTTGAAGTAAGTAAGGGCTTTTCTCATTTATGAGATGATTGTATTTTTTCATTGCATTTCCGTTTAAGTTATTTCGCTTTTAATTTTTAACATTTTTTGGTTTAATTGCGTTTCAGAGGCGGGTTTTAAGAATGGAAGGAAAATTTTGAAGAGAAGAGGGCGATAAAGTTATCGCCCCCAATTTGAGTTTTATTCCTTAAAGCAAACATTTACATTTTTTGAAGCGTAGGCATCGTCAAGGCGTTTAACAGGTGTGGTGTGTGGAGCGGTGAGCACTACTTCAGGATTTGTTTTTATCTCTTCAATTATTTTGATCAAAGCGTCGGCGAATGCGTCAAGCGTCTCTTTTGTTTCCGTCTCCGTTGGCTCGATCATCAATGCTTCTGAAACAATTAACGGGAAATAAATCGTTGGTGCATGAAAACCGTAATCAAGCAATCGTTTCGCTATGTCAAGCGTTCTAACATTATACTCGAATTTATATCTGCTGGCTGACCAAATAACCGATGAAATTAAACAAGCACTCACGCATATCCAACCGAAAGAAACCATAGATGAACAAATCTTTACACAGGCTTACGATCAACTTGAATCTCAATTTGACCCCGAATATGGCGGATTTGGCTCTGCACCGAAATTTCCAACCCCACATAACTTGATGTTTTTGCTGAGATATTGGAAAACAACTGGAAATATAAAAGCCTTAGCAATGGTTGAAAAAACATTAAACTCAATGTCGCTTGGTGGAATATATGATCATATAGGTTTCGGTTTCCACAGATATTCAACGGACAGACAATGGATTCTTCCACATTTTGAAAAAATGCTTTACGATCAAGCTTTAATCTCAATAGCATATCTTGAGGCGTATCAAGCAACTGGGAATTTAAGGTATAAAAAGCTTTGCGATGAAATTTTATCATATGTTTTAAGAAACCTCACAAATCCAGATGGGGGCTTTTACTCCGCCGAGGATGCGGATAGCGAAGGTGAAGAAGGCAAATTTTACCTATGGGAATTTGAAGAGTTAAGGAAGTTGTTAAACCAAGATGAGTTTAATTTTGTATGCGAAAAATTTAACATTCAAAAAGACGGAAATTATTTTGACGAATTAAGGAAAGGGAGAACAGGCAAAAATATATTTTACCTTACCCAGCAACTCAACGAAGAAGAAAACGAAAAGTGGCAAAGAATAAGACAAAAACTTTTTGAACATAGAGAAAAAAGGATACACCCGCTTAAAGATGATAAAATACTCACCGATTGGAACGGATTGATGATCGCAGCGTTCGCAAAAGCATATTCCGTTTTAAAAATTGACGAATATCTCAATGTTGCAAGAAAAAGCGCAGATTTCATCTTAAAAAACCTTTACAAAGACGGAAAGTTGCTTCATAGATTTAGAGATGGTGAAGCCAAAATAGATGGATATCTCGACGACTATTCTTTCTTCATCTGGGGGTTGCTGGAACTTTACGAAGCAAGCTTTGAAACACGATATCTTAAAACTGCGATTGATCTGACTGAAACAATGATCCAACTCTTTTGGGATGGTGAAAACGGTGGATTTTATTTCACGGATTCAGAAAATAAAGATGTAATTTTTAGGCAAAAAGAACTTTACGATGGCGCAATTCCATCAGGGAACTCGGTCGCTCTTCTTGATTTGATAAAACTTGCGAAAATAACAGGTAGAAACGATTTTAATGAAATAATTGATAAACTTGTTGAAACGTTTGCAACGATGGTAAAAAAATATCCTTCTGCCTACACTTTCTTTTTATCCTCGCTTTCCTTCGCTCTAACGCAATCGTTCGAAATTTTTATAGTTGGGAAAAGGGATGAACTTGGCGAAATTTTAAAGGTTATAAATTCAAGGTTTTTGCCCAACAAAGTTATTTTATTCAAACCATCGGACGAAGAAAGCGACATAACCACGATCTCACCATTTACATCAGAATATAAAGAAATTAATGGAAAAACGACGATTTACATTTGCACAAATTACGAATGTAAAAAGCCTGTAAATGATATAAAAGAGCTATCTAATTTGCTTGAAGAGATTTAAAGATTCTTATCGGTTTCACTATTTCATGTCTATGATCTTAGCTTCGCCGGGGTTGAGTTTAACATCAAAACTTTTCTCTCCAACTTCAACCTTGCCATTAAATCCAATATCCGACCCAACAAAAATAAATTTCTCACCCATGTTATTCATAAAAGGCAAATAAAAAATTCCCCCGTCGCCGTGCGTCTTGATATCCTCATTTATCATTTTTCTTATCTCTATTATTTCCCCATCAAACTTAATCTTTTCGATTTCCACACCTGATATATAAAGTTTGTTATCAAGTATAAATGCATCAATTCGTGAACCTCTGTAAGGCAAATTCTTCACTCCAAGCCAGTTCCACTCGGCAGGCAGAGATGGTTTTATTTTTATCTCTTCAAAGTCAAATGAAAATCCCCATAATCCTTCAATGACAAGCCATATATAAGTTGGAGGCATCCACGGGCTTAATGTCATCCCCAAACTGATCCCACTTTCACCATGAAGCCTCTCCGGAAACTGCCCGGGGACAAGGTTTTGATAATAAGAAGGATTTTCAGATTCGATTACCTTATAAATGTTAACCAATGCTTCTGCAACCTTTTCGGGGAAAAATTTTCTCACACCGAAGCCAATCCAAGCCGTCAAATTTGGCCAAACGCCACCCATAAGTTGAAAACCAAACTCAGGATCATAATTTTTTTCTAACTTACTTACAGTCCTTGCGCCATATTCTGTCCATATGTCCGGTTGAATTAGTCTCATTGAGATTTTATACTTAAGCTCATGTTCAAAATCCTCAGTGGAAAATTCTTTAAATTCATCTGGAGAATCCCCAAACGCAAAAATTAAAGGAAAAACGAGATCGCCAGTTATATCATGATGCTTAACACCATTTATATCAATATTTAAAACCGGCAACCCAGTCAGTTCTGAAATCAGCTTCTCATAAAAATTTTTTATTAAACTTCGAACATAATACTTATATCTCGAAAAATCCTCCTTGTTGCAAAGGTAATACGCAATTTTTGCAACAAGGCCCAAAGCATAAATACATTCTGAATTGATCTCAGTTACATATCCACTTAAATTATAATTTTCAATAATGTTCCTCCACCCGGTTATGCCATAGACTCCAAAACTATTTGAATCAGAAAAAACCAAATCATCTCTCAACTGCGAAAGAATATACTCGGCTATACTTTTTATTTTGTCATAATTTTCACGGAGCTCGTTCAAATTACACAACATAGAATGATGATACAAAGCCCATATCAAAAGCGGCGTATCATCGTTTATGTTTAAGTTATAATCGTAAGGTTTCGGCTCAACCTCATCAGCGTGGACATATTCAACAACCTTTCCATTTTTGCATACCCCGTGTTTAAGTGCAAACTCAATAATTTTATGCGAGAACTGCGGAGTCACATAATCCGAGCCCAAAACAAACCACGCAAGATCCCGCATCACAACTATATCCTGTGGTGGGTCATTTGTAAAAGCAAAACCGGATCTATAAAAATGCTCAACTCTGCACATATTCACCTTTGCCCATTGAAACCCTGAATTTATCACAGCATTTGGCGTAAAAACATAACTCGTATTCAAAATTTCATTAAGCTCATCATTGGAAAGCTTAAAAATCTCATCGTAAAGATCCCTGATATTTTCACTTGGTCCTTCTCCACCAATTGAATATAAAAGCAAAATCTCCATTTTTTCTCCGGGTCCCAATTCAACTTTTTGACAAGTTTCGATCTTGACCTCATCAACTTCAGCATCGCAGAAGTTAGTTTCTGAGATCAAAAACCGTTTCTCATCGCTTGAATCAAGTGATTTCACTTCAAAAGATTTTGAATCTTTTCTAACTATTCTATATCGTTTCTTCTTCTCCTCAACCGGCGGTTGCTTAGTAAAAAAGGGTGAATCAACCGCAGGGATAATTATTTCATGATTTATCAAAATATTTACTTTGGCATCTTCATTGTTGATAATCTCTATGACATAGAAAAATTTTTTCAATTTATCTTTCTCTGCCTCAAAATGTTCAATTTGAACATACGGGAGAAATGCTCTCTTGGTTATTGAAAAGTTTCTGGAGTCGCTGAGATATTTTGTCGCCTGTGAAAAAGGCTCAAAAATTGTTTCAACGGGTTTCAATTTTTCAGCACCAACATAAAATTCGATTCTCCACCTGCCGCAATAAAATTTGTTGTCAAGGGAATACCATAGACCTTCAAGGTTAGTTTCTTTATCAAAGCGAGCGAACAAAAGAAAATTTCCAAGCGAAGAACCAGTTTTTAAGTTTTCAGCTTTTCTAATATACCTCATTCGGCGTTAAAGTTAATTTTTGTTTTTAATTATTCTTTTAAACCCACGGTCGCCATGCTTTCAATGAAATATCTTTGAAAGAATGAATACGCTATGATGATCGGTAATGCAAGTAAAGTTGCTGACGCAAGTTGAACTCCAAGCTGGCTTCCCGCCTGACCTCCAAGCACGAAAATGGTCACAAGCTGGGGCATGGTCATAAGCTTTTCATCTCTTATAACGATAAGTGGCCATAGAACTTCATTCCAACTTGACATAAAAGTTAAAATTCCCACCGTTGAAACAGCTGGCTTTGAAAGGGGGATTATTATCTTGAAAAGTATTTGCAAATCGTTGCATCCATCAAGACGTGCCGATTCTATCAATGACTCAGGAATTGTTAGGAAAAATTGTCTAAAAACTAAAATCGAAAACGAGCTCATCATCCCGGGCAAAATTAAACCAGCATAGGTATCAACAAGCCCAAGTTTTACTATCAAAACATAAGTTGGGATCAGCGTAATTTGAAATGGTATCATCATTGTAAAAAGAATTAAAATCAGCAGAAACTCCCTACCCCGAAAATTTAACCTTGATAAAGCATATCCAACAATTGAACCAAAAAGTATAACTGAGAATGTAATTGACAGGGAGACAAATAAGCTGTTAAAAAATGCCCGAATAATTGGGATTTTCCCAAGAACGATTGAATAATTTTTAAAACTTATATTTTTTGAAAAAAACCAAATATCCGCTATTTCAAACTCCGGTTTTAAAGTCGCAAAAACCATCCACAAGAAGGGATAAGCGAAAACAAAAGCACCAATTATCAAGATAAAGTATGTTAAAATCTTACCTTTCAATATATCCTCCGCTCAATAAATTTTCTTTGCACAACCACAACTGCTAAGATTATCAATGCAAAGAAAAATCCAAGCGTCGCTGCATAGCCCATATGGTTAAAATAAAATGCCTGATTATAGATATACAGCATCGCTGAAAGAGTGCTATCCATCGGTCCTCCACCGGTCATAATGTATGGCTCAATGAAAAGTGAAAACCCTCCGATCGTTGATAAGACTACTACAAGAACTACTGTTGGATTTAACATAGGCAAAGTGATTTTGAAGAATTTTTGAAAACCGGAAGCCCCATCAATTTCAGCAGCTTCGTAAAGTTCCTGGGGTATATTCTGTAACCCAGCCAAGAAGATTACAATATAAAATCCAACATTTTTCCATGTAGCCATGACCGCAATTGAAGGCATTGCAAGCTCAGGACTTACAAGCCAAGGAATTCTTTTTAATCTAGCCTTAACCAAAACCTGGTTTATAAGTCCAGTTTCATAAGCATACATCTGTTGCCACAAAATGGTCACAACAACACCAGAAACAACAACGGGTAAAAAATAAAGGGCTCTAAAGAATCCTTTCATCTTTATCTTTTGATTTAAAAGCTGCGCGAAAAATAGCGCTATAAAAATTTGAAGCGGGATATGAATCGATAAAAAAACTAAAGTATTGAAAAGTGATTTAAAAAATAACTCATCGTTAAACAGCCTAACAAAATTTTTAAAACCGATAAACTCCATCGGGGTGGCTACATTCCACCTATGAAAAATTAAAATAAAGGAGAAGACAAGAGGATAAGCAACAAATGTCAAAAAATAAACAACGTAAGGCAAAACCATAAAATATCCAGCGCCACTTTTAACACTCCTCATCTTGACCATTCAAATATAACATTTATTCTCTTTATCAAACTTTTAACAGCCTCCTCCGATGTTTTCGCCCCATAAACCGCACAAGCTTCAAATTCCTTCGAGATCACATCAAAAATTTCTTTAAGCTCCATAACCTCATCAACGCCTCGCGTAAAAACAACTTGTTCAGCAAAAAATCTCATCTTTGGATTTCGATCAAAATATGCCCTGAATTTTTCACTTTCAAGCAAATCTCCCCTTATCGGCAATTGATTACAAATCTCAAGCAAGAGTAGATCAGCCTCCTCACTCACCAGAAACTTAACAAATTCCCAAGCTTCTTTTTTATGTTTCGTCGTGCTAAATATAGCTATATTTTTAGGATCACCATAGGTATAAATTGCACTGCCACCTTGGGCGATAAAATCATCCGCGACCGGAATGGGAGCAAAACTATATTCAAATCCAGCCGGCTTGTTCATCTCAAGATATGCGATCGTCCATGGACCCGTAAATCTAATCGCAACCTTACCCATCAGAAATGGATCAACTTGGAAGCTTGCTTTGGGAAAATATTTCTCATCAAAACACTTTTTAAAAAAATCAAAAACTTTTTTAGCTGAGTTGACATCAATTTTTAATTCATCCCCCTCAAAAAACGTCTTCCCGCCAGAAGAAGCAATATAAAATGGATAAAAATCAAAAAACCTCTGCCACCATATCGGTCTCGTATCTGTATACCCAGGCCAGATATCAATTTCTCCATCTCCATTCACATCTTTTCTTATTTTTTCACATGCTTTAAAAAATTCAGAATATGTTCTCGGCGGAGCATCGATGCCGGATTCTTTAAAAATTTTAACATTATAAAGCATCATTATTGGATTTGTCTTCCAAGGGAATTGATAGAAATGTCCATCTTTTGATCTGAAACTTTCAAGTAAATCAGGCGGAATTCCCCTTGCATTTACAACCGAATCAAAATCGCTAAACTCATCAAGAGGAATAAGTCCCTTCGCTTTTATATACTCAGCAATTGCACCAGGCCAAATATTTGAGCAAACATCCGGAGTTGTTCCACCAGCTATAGCAGCAAGTAAAACCTCCTCAGAAGATTGACCTGAGGGAAGCGGTTGAACTTCAACCTTGATATCGGGATGAAGTTGATTCCATTTCTCAACCAACCTTTTCGCCAACTCGATTTCTTGAGGATTTGCAGAAGGCCAGTACTTCAAACGCACAGTTCCAGCTTCCTCCAACTTATCTTTCTGCGATGAACAACCAAAGGTCAACATAAGCCAAAACAAAATCAAGCAAAACCTCATTTCAACATGACAAACTTTTTAATTTTTGTATGATTAAAAGATTTCAAAAGACAAAAATACACACCGCTTGAGAAAGAATCAAATCTTAATTTGAGAATGCCTGAATTTCCCTCACCTTGAACAGCGCTCGATGTTAAGTCGAAAATTTCTCTGCCCATGATATCGTAAATTTTTAAACTAAAAGGTTTCCTTGCTTTGTAAAAGATGTTCGCCTCAAAATTAAAAGGATTTGGATAAATTTCAAGATCTATTGCTTCATTTTCAAATAAATTTCTCCCCTCAACCTTTGTGATCAAAACTCGCTCAAGATTAAGTTCTCTGCCAGACGGTGAGATGAAAACTTTTCTTTCAACAATTGGTTGAACTATGAAATAGTCAATCCACACGAACTCATCATTTGAACTACCATTGAAAAAGATATCAATGGTGTGTTCACCATTTGAGAGCTTAAAAACTCCAGTAATTTTATCAATCCAGATATAATCCCCATAAGTTGAGCCTGACATATCAAGGTTAAACTCGTAAACGGAGTCTATTACTACTTTAATTCCAGCGTAACCTGATGGAACGGATCTTTTGCGATATTGAAAATAAAGAGTGTAATAACTTAGATCATCATAAACATTATCGATATAAAACTTGACTCTGATCGCATCTCCGCCCCTGAGCTCAACAAGATAGTTTTTGCTTATATAAGCCCAATTAAATTCATTAACATAAACTTTTTTCGGATTTCCTGAGAGAGTTATGAAATTCTCAGCTTCAATGATTTTATAAGAGTTATCCGACTTTGTCTTATAGAAAATATATTTTGATGCGACCTCGTCGTAAAGCACCGTCTGCAAACCAATAAGCCCTTCCACAACTGATTCTGCTCCTGCGTTAAGATTTAAACTTCCATCTCTTTTGACGGCATCGTAAAATCTTCCCGTCGAGGTATCATAAACAGATTTCCCAGCGATGTTATTCCCAAGCCACCATGAAGCATAAAGCCCACCCATCATTTTGTAAGTCGTATCACCAGTCATATTCCCATATTCGACAAAAGCTTGAACGATTGGGGCAATTCCATAATTTATCTGGTCACCTCTATCCGGATATGGTTTTAAATCTGTAAGGTCAAAAGAAAAAAACATTCTTTTGTAGAAGTAATCTATCTCTTTTCTTGCCGACTCGATCCATTCGAAATTATTAAAAATTTTCCCAGCAACGAGAAGCGCGTAAGATTGCCTGCTTCCCCACGAATGCCAAATGTAAATATTTGGGGTAAAAGATGGGTGCACACCAAATGGAAAATCATCAACATCTCCAAACTGATAAGTTGAAATTGCTTTGCAAAGTTTTTCGACCACCCAACGCGCCCTTTCACTTTTTGATATTTCATAATAAAGAGACGCCCCAAGGACCGCTTCAGCTGAGGCATCAGAACCATTTTCAAGAAGCCAATAACCTTGTGCTGGAACCTTCCATGCGATAAATGTATCGTAAATGTCTGATTTATTTATTGTCCTTATAGCCTTCGAAAGAGCTTTTTCTATCCTAGAAGCAAGCGTATCCTTAAACTCGCCCTCAATATTAAGTTTTGAAAATAAATTATATGCATATCCCATTGCCCAAAGGGCTCTGCAAGCCCACCATCTAAAAGTATCATTGTTACTTGTCCGACCAAATTTATTTATCGTCAGATCTGAATAAACGAAGTTATAAAATCCTCCATCATCAGCTTGCATTTTCAAAATGAACTTCAGCAAAAGCTTCGCTTGATTCAAACTATGTTCATCGCGAAATTTTTCATAATACATCAAATATGCAATCACAGCCCTCGCCGCATCATCAACACAAGAGATCCCCTCATCCGCTGGATGAACATATCTGTAATCTGGATAATTTGAATAAATGTGAATTATAGCAACCGTATCGCCACCCATCAAAACCTTTTCAACGAGATAGTCAATATGTGCTAAGTTTATATTTAAACTTTGTGCGTAAATTTTCTGAAAAATCAGAACCAAAATTAGAACTTTTCTCACAACAAAATCCCGTTTAATATTCAATTCCGAGAACAACTGTGTGAACTCCTTTTAACCTTCCATAGTCATTAAAAGAATAATCAAACTTAACCACCGTTTTACTAAACGGAATTTTTGTCCTCAAACCAACTCCCAAGGATAACCCGCCATCAGCATCTTTAAGAAAAAGCATCTGGTTCCCAATTCTAAGGAAAAACAAATCCTTAAAAGAATACTCCGCCCCAAGGTTTAGATATTGGTAATTATCACTTGGAGTAACCGCATCAGTTGAGATTAAAAGCTTGTTGTTTTCAGTTTTAAATACATAAGCAGAAAGACCAAACTGAAAGTTAAGTGGAAGTTGCCAACTTTCCGTCTCAAGCATCGCTGGAATTCTATCGTTGTTCCCATACTTGTTGGGATCGGGGTCGTAAAAAACTCTCGCATCTCTTCCATACATTCTCATGCTAGTCCCAAAATTTGAAATTGTTGCACCTATCATCATACCGCCAAGAAAATCAGTTTTAAAGAGCGTCCCGACATCAAGAGCGACACCCCATGCGGACATATGCCAAATTCTTTGCTGAATGTATTTAAAATTAAAACCAATTGAAAACCTATCGGTAAGGCTCCTCGCATATGTTAAACCTATGGCAAAATCAGTTGCGTTAAAGTATTCGCCCGTTCCCTCTGGTCTTTCTACCGTTCTTACTTCCATATCTGGAACAGTTAAAGTAGTTAAACTCGCCCCAACCGTCCCAATATTACCAACGGGAATGGCAACACCGATAAAGCCAAACTTTATATCGGCTATCCAGCTTGTGTACTGAAATATCGCTTCAATTCTATCAAACCTTGAGATGCCACCGGGATTCCAATATATTGCGCTTGCGTCATTTGCAACAGCAACAAACGAAGCACCCATCCCGGTTGCCCTGCCCCCAACAGGTATCTCAAGAAATGGAGCAGCTGTTGTAGCAACTTTTGAAACATTTGAAACAAATCTTTGGGCAAATACAACTTCTAAAGCAAAGCTCAGCGAAATTAAGAGAAAGAGAATTAACCTTTTCATAATTGCAAAAACTTTTCTTTTTACTTTATCACTGCAAATCTTCCAATTTTTTCTCCTATCCCAGGAGCCTCGACATGATAAATGTAAATTCCATAAGCTATGTCCATCCCATCCTTTGAGACAAGATCCCAAGATACAGCACCGTAATTATCTGTTCCGTTGTAAACGATCGTATCAACGAGATAACCTCTTATCGTGTAAATTCTTATAGTGCAATTCTTGGGTATATTTATAAACCAAATTTTTCTCTCGCCCCTTCCAGCTCTATATCTATTTGCTGGTTCCCATGAAGCAGTCGCAACATATGGATTTGGAACCACCGCAATTTTATCGAGATCATGCTTCGCCTTTTCGATGTCAATTTTTTTGCCCTCTGACCTTAAATTCAAAATACTCTCCATTTCTAAATGGTTTCTTCGTAGCTATGAGAAAAACATCTCCCGGTGATGGTGGGATTTGAACAGGCTTCAAAGTATCCTCAAAAAATTGAACTCTCCATGTTGCTTTCCAACTCCTTGAACTTGGTGGCTGAGTTGCTGAATCACCTCCAAGCACAATTATAAGCCTATCCCCAGGCGATAATATTGAATCTTTATCAACATCGAAGAAAATGAAATCAGCTTTTTTATTTTCTGTTAAATTCCAAACTGTAAATTTAACTGGTATTCTTTGCTGACCAAAAATCAAAGCAAGAGAAGTATCAACAACTTTATCACTAAATCTAACCTCAAAATCAGCGGGATACCTTATATTTCGTGCAACGAAGGTCGGATCAAGGTCAACTCTAACTATATAGTTTGAATTACCTTTTACCCAACCAGTCCTGTTATTATCAAGTGAAACTGATGAATCATTATAGAGATAAATTATCAAACCATCAAAGACCGGAGACTCTTGACCGTAAATGCTCAATTCAACTGAATCGACGATTTTTCGACCATCGCTCATATCATAGATTGAATACTTTGGCACCGGCGAATTATAAAATTTCGAAGTATCAGCAAAAATAACCCTGTAAATATGTCCATCCTTTACTGAATCTGGTTGAAGAAGGTTGATTTGAATTTTACCTGTTCCAGGACCAATATGTGCTATATTACCATCCAAACCAGCTTCAATATATCCAGCGGATGGGGGATTTGGAGTTACGATTGCGGTGTTTATATCTGGTTTAACTGTGCCAGTTACATCAGCTTTTATAATAGCGGTGCACTCAGATGGAGCAATACCATCAATGTTGCCAAGAGCATCCCTTGTAACATAACCACGATCGTATGAAACAACCGCATAATAATAAGTTTGACCATTCTGAACATCATAATCAACAAACGAATGCCTTAAACCAGAGTCATCACCAAGGTAATATTTCAAGCCGTAAATATCAATTGGATGATAACCTTTAATTCCATTAACAAGATCAAATTGTGCAATTGGTTTTTTAAACAATTTATTCCCATGCGCATCTGTAATGACAAATGCTTCCAAAAAGCTCGGATCGGTGCTTTTGTAAATTTTATAACCTTCAAAATCATACTCTTGTAAAAATGGATCCCATGAAAGTTCGGCTCTCGAATCCCAATACAAAGTCACTTTTTTATCCCCAGGAATTGCAACAAGCCGTGGTTTTTCAGGTGGCTTAGCAAATCTATAATTTGCATTGTAAATTTGTTGAACTGTCTTTTTTCTTTTTATCAAATCATTTCTATCTTGACCAAAAAGAAGCGCCATTGAAAACCTTTCAACATGCCCAGCTGGCATTGGGAAAATTCCAGATGAGAAAAACATACCAAGGTTAACAGATTGAAGAAGTTGATCCCTGGCTGGAAGTGGAGCTGTGAAAACGCTCCAATTTTGCTCATCATCCCAAAGTTCATAAGTATGAACCGGGAAGATGGAAAAACCAGTTAAACCAATTTGATCGGACTCATCTTTATCAAGAATTCCAAAATTTGGCTCACCCTGATCAGGACGCCCATTGCCCTCTGAACCATCCGCATCTGGACCTGTATAACCCTCATCAAGAGGCCCAATTCCATCACTTCCGACATCATCGTTCAAAGGCTCTCCATTATCCCACCTGCCATTTTCATTTAAATCGGTAAATCCACGCCAGTTCATATTTTCATCAGCCGTCCACCAATAACCTTGTCTAACAGCTGGTATATCATCAACGCTCGAATAATTATAAAACCTTAAAAACTTACCCAAATCATAATTTGCTTGAATATAAGCTATGATATTTTCACGACCCTTAATTAGCATTCCTGCATCAGGGTCATTTCTTCGTTCATCAATTATCCCGTCATCGTCGTTATCTTTTCCATCATTTTGGATTCCAGGACTTTCAAGAAAGGCGTAACCAGCGACACCAACAGGTCCCCATCTTCCCGGTGTGCCAAGTCCATCTGAATCGAAAGCCCAAGCGATGTCAAGTTCGGTATCATACAAACCACTGTCATCTCCCGAATCATCTGTTCCACCAACTCCCCAATCAATATATTGAGCAAATAAACATTTTTGATAACTCGTTTTTCCCTCGTTCAGAATTTCGTAATGCCAAAATATAACATCTTGAGCAAGAACATGCGACCATTGAAATCCACGCATTGCAACTTCCATTCCTATTCCACGCCTCGTTGTATCATCCGGGTCAGGATAAAAATTCCACTCTTCATCCGGGTCATCATCAAAGACAAAATATGTTTCAAGGTCAGCATTCTTAACTCCCTTGCCAAAATATCCATTCCAAAATCCAGCCCAATCAGGCGGTCTATCGGGCCAAAAAGCTGGCCATGTTGATGGATCGTTGCTTATCGCCGGTTTCGGCTGCGTTGGATTAGCATAACCAGGCAAAGGCGCCCAACCCCAAGGAGTTCCATCCGGACCAATGTCGATAAACTCACGATACATTGTCTCCATCGGATGAATTATCTTCCCACTTCTATCTCTTGTTTCAACTTGAACTATCATTGCGACGCCATCAACATACGAATGACCGCTCCCCTTGGGCCACTCACCACTCGGCTGATCAGGCCAATGTGCTACTTCACCATGATTAAAAAACATAGTCCTAACCATGTTTCCATCCATTATCCCCTGCTTAGTGTACTTCCTGTGCCCAACATTTGGATCTGGCTTAACATGCTGTGAATGAAGAAAACTTGTGACAAGAGTAAATAACAAGATGAACATTAAACCACGCATAGCAATTAGTGATAGTTTTTTAGAGATTAGAAGTCAAATGAAATTCCAAAAATAATTTGCCTCGGCTCAGAATAAAAATCAGGGCGTTTAAAGTATTCTTCAACGGTATTTATACCACGCGGTCTACCTGAATAAATCATTGAAAGCGTGTATCCAGCCCTGCCAGTATCTCCAAAAACTTCAAGTTCATTCTTGATATCAAACAGATTGTAAATTTTAACAAAAAATTGAGCATTAAATCCAAACATCTTGAACAATTTATAAAAATACATATCAAAAGTGTAAACTGCTGGCTTGTTATCGCTGTTCTCAACCGCTGTCCTCTGATTTTGAAAAGCTGGCGTGTACGGTAAACCCGAACCAATCTTACCTATGAAACTCAGGACAAAATTATCAGGTTGACCAAGTGAAATTGTAAAGTTAAGTGAATGTCGCCTGTCCCAATCCAATGGAACAAGCTGTTTATTCCCCTCTATCGGTGGATCAGCTTGATTATTTAAAAACTCAGCATCCGGGTCAGAAGCATTGCCACGCGCAAGTTGAAGAGTATAATCAAGCGTCGCACCAATTCCACCTCTAAATCTCTTTTCCAACGATATAGTTATCCCTCTAACATTTCCATAATCTCGATTAATATACCTTGCAAACTTATCAACATTTAGATACTGGTGGATTTGAGTCCCAAGCAAATTTCTGATGTCTTTATAATAACCTGTTATATCAATTGCTATATCATCAGCTAATTGTTGTTGCAGTCCAATCTCATAGCTAACCGTTCTTTCCGGTTGAAGGTCAGCGTTCCCAATTTTACTCTTCAATCTTCCAACTTCAATTTCAAATTCAGGATTCGTGTAAAGAAATTCAAATGGTGGTATTTGAAAGAAATGTCCATAAGAGATATGAATCACACCGCGATCGGTTATTGGATAAGCCAACCCAATCCTTGGACTCAATTGATACTTTGGCTTTGCGCGTCTGAATAAACTATCCGGCAAAGGTCTATCGGAAGGTAAATGATCAGGATCGATTAAAACTTTCCCATTAGGTTCAAAGTAATCAAATCTCAACCCGACATTTGCGACAAGATATTCAAACTCCATCTTGTCCTGAATATAAGCTGAAAACTCATACGGTCTATGAAGATATTCATTGTTGTTAAATGCAGTTCTAGGCGGAAGTGATGGCACAAATCTATCTTTAAACCTTTCATCCCTTACAATTTCATACTCGCGAAGCCATAAACGATGAAACCGGGTTTCAACCCCTGTTTTAATTTGATGCGTATTGGTAATCTGGTTCGTATAATCAACTTTTGCAATATAAGTTCTCGTGTTTCTGAAAAAGTGCCACATTTGCGCTCCGCCTGTCAAAAAAGCATTGTTGCTTGCATCCTGAAGACGCTTCGGATCTGGATAAAGGTTTATGTCCTTCCAAACATATTGCTGATAATCATTGTAAAGCAATGAACCTTTAACAGTTAGAAAAGCTTTTGAGCTTAAAACATGTGTGTATGAAAGTGTAAGTGTATACGCATACTGATACCTTTTGTAATCGCCATCCGGATTGTATTTAAAGTTATGATCATAAATTTTATAAAAACGCCGTTGATATAAACCCTCAATGTTAAGCTTATTACTTGGGGTTACTTTGAAAGATAACTTGCCTTGTAATGTCAGCCTTCGTTCTGGATTCATTGGAACATAGGAACTATCGCCTGTTGCACCGATATACCACTTTGATGGATCATCCGAGCTAAAATTTGAAGAATCATAAGGTGTGAAAATTCTTCTACCATAGATCCAACCATCATTTTTGTAATACCGCCACGAAAGGAAGAAATTAACTTTATTTTTAAAAACTGGTCCCCCAAGTGTTCCCTGGAAATTATAAATATCTGTGGGGTTGACTCTCTCTATATTCATAAACAAATCTCTATTCGATGAAACATAATCGCCTGTATAAACCGAAAAACTTCCAGTATATCTTTCCCCACCTTCTTTCGTTACAATGTTAACTACACCGGACATCGCCTGTCCATATTCAGCATTAAATGTCCCGGTTACTATTTCC
Organism: Candidatus Kryptonium thompsonii; assembly: GCF_001535985.1. Lineage (NCBI taxonomy): Bacteria > Pseudomonadati > Candidatus Kryptoniota > Candidatus Kryptonium > Candidatus Kryptonium thompsonii. The sequence goes on from NZ_CZVS01000011.1 coordinate 73,881, forward strand.
ATCTCCTGAATGGCGTGATTTTCAACTTGGATGGCATAAGTGTTTGAAAACACATCGTTTACTGGAATCCCATCGATCATATAAGCGACCTCTCCAATCCTCCCACCACGAAAATGCCCCTCAACAACTCCTGCTTGCAAATTAATTATATCCGTAAAATTTTCAACTGGCAATTTCGCAATGATATCAGAAGAAACCTTTGAACTTGTCGAAGTTAAATCCCTCTGAACAAGCGGTCTTTCAGCAACGACAACAACCTCCTCACCAAGTTCGATCGCGGCTTCTTCAAGTTTAAAATCAACCCGCGTGGTTTGGTCAACAGAAACACGAACATTGGTCACTCGCACTGTTTTAAATCCAACAGCACTTGCTTTTACAGTGTAAACCCCAGGGGGAATATTGAGAATAACATAATTACCTTGCATATCTGTGGCTGCACCAAGCGTAGTCCCCTCAACTATTACATTTACAGCAAAGAGTGGTTCACCAGTTGATGCATTTATAACTTTCCCGGCTATTTTCCCCGTTGTGCCCGAAAAAAGAAGGGAAAACCCAAAGGTCAAGAAGATAAGCGAAAGAATTGCTTTTTTCAACATTTCATCACTTCAAATTAATTTTGAAGAGCGGGGGCAAAAGCCCCCGAAAAGTGATCACTTCAATAACAACATCTTCTTAGCCACTATATTATTTCCAGCAACTAAACGATAAATATAAACACCTGACGCAACCTTTAGCCCATTATCATCAGTTCCATCCCAATAAACTTTATATCTCCCCGGATTGTGATAAGAACTAATCAATGTTTTAATTCTTTGACCTGCAAGGTTATAAATCTCAATTCTAACATGCGAAGCCTCCGGCAAAGCATACTCAATCACGGTTGACGGGTTAAATGGATTGGGATAGTTCTGATAAAGTTCATACCTACTTGGGATCAAACCTTTATCAGCAATTGGTTTATCATCGACGCCGACAATCACATTACTTATCGGTGCTAAAGCAAACTCATCGAAGAACACCTTACCATAGAATAGTGGCCAGAACCTTGCCCTCACACTTACACCAACAACATCAT
>NZ_CZVS01000012.1:0-37621 GCF_001535985.1 Candidatus Kryptonium thompsonii
AGTTGAGGTTAAAGATCTCGAGCATTTAAATGTTCTGATTGACAAATTAAGGAGAATTGAAGGCGTTTACAGTGTCTCAAGATATCAAGAGAAATAATTCTGTTGGCGGGAGAATAATGGGGATTGACTTTGGAAGTAAACGAATTGGCATTTCAATCAGCGATCCGACTTTAACAATTGCACAGGGTTTGTTTGTTCTTGAGAATAATTCAGGAATTTTCGATGAGATAAAAAAAGTGTGTGCACAATATGATGTTAATCTAATTGTTGTTGGCTTGCCATTAAGTTTAAGTGGGAACTATTCCAGTAAGACAGCCGAAGTTTTAAAATTTATTGATGAACTTAAATCAAGATTGGGAATTAAGGTTGTTAAATGGGATGAGAGGCTTACGACCAAAATTGCGCAGAAATCCAAGATTGATATGAATTTGAAGAGAAAGAAAAGGCAAAATAAAAATTTAGATGACATAATTTCTTCAACATTAATTTTGCAAAGTTACCTTGATTTCTTGAAAAACAAAGAGAAGGTGATTGAGCAGGATGAAGTTTAAGGTCGTTGTTGTTTTTGCGCTTTTGATTTTTATCGGTTATTTGACTTATAAATTTATCGAGATCGATAGAGAAATTGAAAACCTCAAATATAGGAATCCAAAATTAACTGCTGTTATGAAGCAACGTATGAGTGAAGCAAAGGGCAAACCTTATCGCATAAACCAGATTTGGGTGCCACTTTCAAAAGTTTCACCATATTTGATAGAAGCGGTCATCGTTTCCGAAGATGCGAGTTTCTTTGGTCATCAAGGAATTGATTGGTACGAAGTGAAAGAATCGTTTAAGAAAAACTTTCAACGGGGGAGGGTTGTAAGGGGTGCAAGCACGATAACAATGCAAGTGGCGAAAAATTTGTTTCTTTCTACCTCGCGAAATCCTCTGAGGAAATTAGCAGAAGTTGCAATTGCCCTGAGGATGGAGCAAAAACTTTCAAAAAGAAGAATTCTTGAAATCTATTTAAACATAATTGAGCTTGGCGATGGGATTTTCGGGGTTGAAGCTGCTTCAAGGAAATATTTTGGGAAGTCAGCATCTGAATTGACAATGGAAGAATCCGCGCAACTTGCCTCTATTATTCCGAGCCCGCTGAAGCATACTCCAAATTCAAATCATAAGTTTGTCACGCAGAGAACGAGATTGATTTTAAATAGAATGATAGCGAGAGCAAAAATAAAGGAGGGTGCATCAAATGACTCCCGAACAATTGAGTAGCATCCTATTTGAAGGCGAGGGTTTAACCGTTGAGTTTAAAAGAAAAGTTTCCTCGCCAGAAAAAATAGCGAGGGCGATGATTGCCTTTGCGAACACTTATGGTGGGGTTTTAATTTTTGGGATTGATGACGATGGCAGCGTCGTTGGGGTTGATAGTGAAAAAGAGGAAATTGACTTGGTTTTCACGGCAGCTAAACAATATTGCTATCCGCAAATAGAACCGAAGATCGAGATTCTTGAATTTGAGGGCAAGGATGTGATCGTTGTAACCATTGAACAAAGCAAAACAAAACCACATTATCTCGTCAGTTCTAACGGTGACGCTGGAAAGGTTTTCATACGGCTTGGTTCGCAAAATGTTATCGCAAGTGATGAGATGGTAAAACTTTTAGAGTCTGAACAGAACGACCAACCCGTTAGGATATCAATTGGTGAAAATGAAAGGCGCCTTTTAAATTATCTTAATAATTTTGGTAAAATCACGGTGAAGGAGTTTAGCAATCTTGTTAAGATAAGTGAAAGTGAGGCAGCTGATATTCTTGTTAATTTCGTGAGGGCGGGGGTTCTTGAAATTCACATCACGGAGGATGGGGATTATTTTACGCTTGCGTGAGATGTTTGAGGTGTCCTACATTCCATCAGCGTGACCTTCCATTTTTAGGGAATTTTTAATCTCTTCGTTTTTGCTAAAGAAATTAAAATTGTTTCCGAAAATAAAGTGTAGAAAAACAAAATAGGACTTGAAGGTTGATATTTATCGTTAAAATAACGGGAAAATTTTTTAACCCTGTGAAGGCACTGATGCGCCGTATGGATTTCAAGCGACGCATTTTATTTATTGGTGGTGTGTTCATTTTGCCCATTTTGGTCACTATCTACCAACTGAATATTCGATGGCAGGCGGACATCGCTTTCACCCGGCAGGAACTTAAAGGCACCGAGTGTCTCAGCCCCTTTTTGACTCTCATCCAGCACGTCCAACAGCATCGCGGTTTAGCTCAGGGGTTTCTGTCAGGTGATGCGTCTTTTGGGACGACGATGCAGCAAAAGCAATTGGAAATAGCCGATGACTTAAGAGCCATTGACACTGTGATGGCAAAATACGGCGACGAATTCAAACTTAAGGATAAATGGGACGCTATCAAGCAAGAATGGCAAACACTGCAAAGCCAAGTGGAACGGCTGTCCCGCACTGAGAGTTTTCAGCGGCACACTGAGTTGATCAAAAGAATTCTTAGCCTGCGCCAAGATATTGCTGATGCGTCCAGTCTGAGCCTTGACCCCGAAATAGACACCTACTACTTGATGTTGGCAGTCGTCCAACACCTCCCCGATGTCGCTGAGCAAATGGGACAAGCAAGAGCAGAAGGCACTGGGGCGCTGGCGGACAGAAAGTTGAACACCGAAGAGCGGATGAAATTGACCATTTTTTATGAGTTAGCGTCACAGCAAAAGTGGCGCGCCTTGGCGGGCTTGGAGCGGGCAATGAATTATAACGCGCAATTGAAAAACCGTATTGAGCAGGCGGTGCACATGGCGCAGGAAAAAATCGATGCTTTCTTGAACCTGCTTAACGAACGAATTTTGCAATCGACTCAACTCAACCTGTCGCCACAAGAGTATTTCACTGCGGCGACGACCGCCATTGATGCTTCGTTTGACTTGACCAAAACCCTTTCAGTGGAACTGAACAGCTTGCTGAATGACCGCATTCAAAAACTTGCCCATAAATGGATAGTGCTAATAGTGGTTGTCATTGTTCTTGTTGCATTAGCGTTTGTATTGTTTATTGGCTTTTACACCGCCACAACTGAAGGAATACAGCAAGCCATCAGCAATGCACATAAGTTAAGCGACGAAGTATTTCCCGAACTAGCTGCGGCACTTCAACACTTGGCGCAGGGCGATTTGTCCCATCGCGTTAGTGTTGCTATTGAGCGGGTTGTGTTAAGTAAATTAGATAAAATTGATAACACGGAAGAAGGGCAACTGTTGCGGGCAGCAGCACAACTTGCCGACAGTGCACAAATAATAGTAGATTCTTACAACACTTCATTGAACCAGTTAGCTCAACTGATCACTGAGGTCTCTCAAGTTATTGGTCGTCTCAGCGAAGTTAGTGCGCAAATGGTGACGGCTACACAACAAGTTAGTGATGCTATTACTCAAATCAGTAGCGCCACCCACCAAAGTGCACAAGGTGCAACTGAACAAGCAACGGCAATTGCTCACATTCGGACAGCATTTGAGCAATTGAACAAAGCAGTTGAAAGCATAGCAAGTGGTGCATATGAACAAGCTGAACTTGTGAACAAACTTTCTAATGCTTCGAACAGGATCAAACAAACCTTATCCTCATTTACTCAGGTAGTTTCAACAGGGGTTTCCGCTGCTTTTGAAGCACAGCAGGTAGCATCCTCTAACTCACAAAGGCTAAAACAAATGCTCTCTGCTATGGAAGCGATAAGAAACGCTGTTGAAATCGCAAGACAACAAGTTGAGGGAATGAACCGATCGATGGCGGACATCGGAGAAATCGTCAACACAATAGCTGACATTGCGGATCAAACGAACCTTTTGGCATTAAACGCAGCTATAGAAGCAGCAAGAGCAGGGGAACAAGGGAGAGGGTTCTCCGTCGTTGCTGACGAAGTTCGCAAGTTAGCCGAGAGGTCGGCACAAGCGACGAAAGAAATTGCAAATTTGATAGCCAATATTCGAGAAGGAGCAAAAGAGAGTGTAAATGCAATGGAAGTTACATACAAACAAGTTACGGAAAGCGCTGCAGCAGTTGGAGAAGCAAAACAAGCATTAGAAAACATAATTGAGGCGGTCAGGAAGGTTCAGGAACAAAGTGGTAAGCTAGAGGAAGCAAAGGAAGAAATTTCACAAGCGTTAGAGCAAGTTTTTGGAGTGGTTCAGAGTTTGTCGGCGATAGCGGAGCGAAATGCTTCTGCTACTGAGGAGTTGGCGACGAGCACTGCAGATATGAATGAGCAAATTCGCAGCGTTGCTTTGGTAAGTGAGCAAACATCTGCTGCTATGGAGGAAATCTCTGCCTCTACAGAAGAGGTCAGTGCACAAGTGAGCCAACTCGTGGAAAACATTGAAACGATTTTAGCTGACGGACAGAGAATAATGGCATTAATTTCTCAATTTAAACTTGGTGTCTCTGGAAAGACAAGAACATTGCCCAAAGTTGTTTGGGATAAAACCGTTGAGGTCGGTGAAGCCACAATTGATAACCAGCACCGTTTACTTTACGATGCTATTAACAGGTTAGGTGAAGCCATTTCAAAACGGGATGAAGTGGGTTTGATTGACACCGCGACATTTCTTGAGCGATATGTGCAAGAGCATTTTAGGTATGAAGAGGGTTGCTTTGAACGTTGGGAATGTCCACTGGCAGCACAAAATAAAGATGCTCATGAAAAGTTTGTCAAAGCCTTTTTGTTGATCAAAGAGCGAATGAATAGCGGCGAGTTATGGAACGCAGCGCTGGACTTGCACAAACTCTGTGCCGACTGGTTACCCAACCACATCCGACGAATTGATCGGAAATGTGGTGAACATGCCTTAAAGCTGAACAGACAAACGACGCAGTTGGTTGGCAACCTTTTAAACAGTAACACCTTTGGAGCACAAATTAGATGCCGAGACTGGTGAATTTGTTGCTAACAACTAAAAGCGACGGATACTTAGCATCGCTGAGATGTTAATGGGTCTAGTATGGAAAAAGCGCTCAGTATTGGCTATGAAAGGATCTCCGATTTTATGTTAGGAAAATCGTTGGGAGAACAAAGAGTAGCGTGGGTGAAGTTGGCTAAGGCGAAGCATTTGATATTCTTGTTAATTTCATGAGAGCGGGGGTTCTTGAAATTCATATCACGGAGGATGGGGATTATTTTACACTTGCATGAGATGTTCTATAAATTTTTACCAGTTCATAAACTGCTATACCGTATGCCACTGCTACATTTAGTGAATGTTTTATTCCAAATTGTGGTATCTCAATGGCTAAATCACACATCGAAAGAACCTCATCAGAAATTCCCGTGATTTCATTACCTATGACAAGGCAAAGTGGAAAATCTTCAGGCTTTATTTCGTAGTAGGGTATGCTATCGTCAGTTATTTCAAGGGCGATGATTTTCACATTTTTCTCTTTCAGTTCTTTTATGATGTCAACTGGATTTTTGTGATATTCCCAAGGAACGCTTTCAATTGCACCAAGAGCTGTCTTTTCAATATCTTTTCTTGGTGGATGCGGAGTATAACCCGTAAGGTAAAGTTTTTTTATAAGTGCAGCATCACTTGTCCTAAAAATTGAACCAACATTATAGACGCTTCTTATATTATCAAGCAAAACATAAATTGGGTGTCGCTCGATTGTTTTCAATTCTTCAATTGTATGTCTTTTTCTCTCAATTTCAATCGGCGTGAGCTTTCGCATTTCGGGAATTTTAACTTTTGCAGTTTTTGTTAAAGTAATTAAAATTGATTTCCGAAAAAAGGAGTAGAAAACAAAAATAAATCTTGGAAATGATATTTATCGCTGAAACAAAGGATAACAGATTGGTAATTTTCGGCAACGAAGGGAAGAAATACTTTTACATAGAATTCACCGAAAATATCGAAAATCCAAAGATAGAAAAATTTAACCTTGAGCAAAAAGCTTTGCTTGAGCTCCTCGAAAAGAACCTTGACCGCTATTGTCAGAAGGGATTGAATATCGTCTTTGAAAAAATGTTCGAATCAGATTAGTTTTTGGGTAGTCCACCTGTTTTTTCAAGATATTCATCGAAATTCATTTTAAGGTAGTAATCATCGCCGATGAAAGTTAAAATCTTCATAAAAACATCAGCGGGGAAATATCCAGGCACCGCGGTTATAGGTTGCATATCCTCACGAATGAAAATTGTTGTCGGGAAACCCTCAACGCCAAATATGTAAGCGAGTTCCATTTCGCTATATTCCTTCCCTTCAAATGTGTGTTTGGCTTCTGATTCAGCGTTCAACTTAATAAGCACAAATTTTGAAGAAAGATAATTTATCACTTTTGAATCAGTGTAAACTTCTTCATCCATTTTTTTGCACCATTCACACCAGTCTGTGTAAACATCTATCAAAACTTTTTTGTTCTCAGCCCTTGCAAGTTTTAGTCCTTCTGAGAACGAGTGCCATTTTAATTCTTTCTTATCTTGAATGTTGAGGGTGAGACCCATGAAAATGAACGCGATAAGTAAAATTGTGAGTATTCTCATTTTTTTCACCTTTGATTTTTTAATCTTTCAGAATATATCAAATTGAAACATAAAAGGCAAGGAATCGGTGAAAAGGCTATCAAGAAATTTTAAATCTTTATCCCTGCCTTGAATTTTCCCAGTTTGATAAAGCGAGGTTGACTTCACAAATCCAGAAATAATCTGGGTGAAGGTTCCTATGTCTGTTTTGACATCAGCGCTATTGTTGGTTTTTTGAGCACTCACATTAAGATCTTCAACAGTGATTTTGAACTTTAGGTTATTTTCGGGTATGAGTGGATCGTTGATTTCTATTACGACTTCACCATCGGGTGCGTTTGCAGTGGTGAAGAGTTTCATCGCTTCTTCAAGGTTGACAAGCCTTGCCATAAAGCCAGAGCAGATAGATGCATAAGATTTAAATTCAAAAAAGGGTCTTTTAAAGTCTTTTTCCCGTGGTTCAATGATCACATCGAACAAAGGTTCATCTGGAGGAGCAAGATATCTTATTCTGGAAACTTGTTCTGAAAGCGAGGCAAAAAATCCCCAAAGTCCGCGATATGCTTCTGGCGTAAGTGAAATGAATTCCTTTATATCTATCTCAACTTGTGCTTTTTCACCTTTCTTCATCTCGAACGATACATATCCTTTAATTTCACCATCGTCATAAACATACGGATTTGGGAAATTTGGAAAGATTACCCGTGTCCAGAAAGCATCATTTCGCCATAATGCAAAGTTTACTGTTTTAATTTTTTCCGCATAAACTTTTTTAATCTTCTCTCGTTCTGAGTTCTTCATCTTTCTCACATTGAATCGCTCATCAAATAGTTGAATATTTGATGGTTCAATTTCATAAAACATAGCTGAGCCGATATACTCCCACCCATATTTTCTATAAAATCTGTGCTGGAATGGGTAGAGAAGTGAAAATGGATATTTTGCTTCAAACATTCTTTTTAGAGCATCTCTAAGCATCATATCCGCAACCCCGCGCTTTCTGTATTCAGGCAAAACCGCAACTGCGGAGATTCCACCCGCATCAACTATTTTGCCCTTGAAGGAAACTTTCAATGGGATTATCTTTGTGCAAGCAATTATCTCTTCATTGTTTTCGACAACTATTATATCCTTGTATGAATATCTTGGATTGTCTATTATATTTTCTCTTAACCCGTGGAAATCGGAAATTAAAAAAGAAGTCGAGATGATGTAAGCTATATCGTCAATGTCGATTGACTTCGCTTGGCGAATTTTCATCTTTGCGGTTTGTTCGATGAGTTTTCAAAATTTTTAATGTTGCCTTTAAAACATCATCGATTTCAATTCCACCATCAAATGTGCAAATGTGGGGATCACCAGGACAACTTTTTTTACAATAATCTTCAGGCGGTAAAATTATCTCGTGTTTATTTCCGAGTGGACCCCACAATTGTGGAGAGCAAGCAGGAAGCGGACAAAACATTGACACGGTCGGAATCTTTAAAGCAGAAGCAATGTGCATCGCGCCTGTGCTTGAAGAAATTAAAACATCAAATCGAGATATGTAAAGAATTAACTCGCGAAGGGGAGGATTGCGAATTAAGTTGACCTTGTTATGATTTAAGCTCTTGAATTTATCCTCGGGTTCATTATGCAGATTAATGTAAATTTTTGCCTCGGGAATTTCATCAAGAATTTTTTTCACGAGTTCAATGTATTTTTCAATCTTCCAATTTGGAGCGGATTTTCCGCTAAATGGGTTAATTCCTATGACAATTTCATCTCCATTTTTCGGCACAAGTTTTTTTGATTGTTCAATTTCTTCGTGGGTTAGATAGATTTCAGGTTCAATGTTGCTGCTTTTTACGCCGATCTTTCTGCCCAAGTCAAGTGAGTAATCAGCTTCGTGTCTTAAGGGGATATAGTTGTTTCTGCTAACATATTTCATGAAAGTTAAAACACTGTAAAGTCTAATTCCAACATTTACCCTTGTTTTTATTCCTGCGAAGAATGTCATCCATGCATGTCTTTGGGTCGGCAAGAGATGAAGAGCAATGTTAAATTTATATTTTCTTAGTTTAAAAACTTGCTTCCAAAATCCTCGCCATCCCTTATGTTCACCTTCGAAGTCATCTATAATTATCTCATCAATGTTTGGATTGTTAAGTAAAATATCTTTTGTGTGTGGACGGACCATAACCGCGATGAATGAATCTGGGAAACTTTTTCTCAGCTCTCTCAACAACGGAGTTGCAAGTACTACATCCCCAACTCTATCTGGTCTAATTACAAGTATCCTTTTTTGTTTCATTTTATGCCTTCTTCTTCGAGAATTTTTTGAAGCATTTGGGCATTTTTAGGAGCGCTTCCACGATGGCAATTATTGAAGAAAATATAAAGCGTCTCAACTTTTTCGTTAAGTTCTTTAATTCTCGGGATCCATTCACGAAGTTCACTTTCACTGTAGAGATAATCATATCTTTCGCCGACACCGCCTTCCCACCAGTTTTCTGCATTACGGCCATGGAATCTTATATACCCAATTTTTTTGCTTGTTGCTATACTTTGTGGCGGGATTAAACCTTTCAACTTCGGTTCATCAACGCAAACATAAGGTATATCGTTTTCCGATAAAAACTCATATGCAGAGTTATTTACCCAGCTTATATGCCTGAACTCAACTATTAACGGTATTCCATCAGCGAACCTTTTTGTTTCGAGAATATATTTTCTGTTTTCTGGTGTATCTTTGAATGAGTAAGGGAATTGGGCAAGAAATCCTTTTAATTTTTCTGTTTTGAGCAATGGTTCCGTTGCTTTGAGAAGAGATTCCATTGCTTCGCGATTTCCTTCCCTTTCATGAGTTGTTTGCTTGTGGACTTTAACGATAAAATGGAAGTCAGGTGGGGTTTTCCTATCAAGATGATAAAAAACATTTGGACTTGGGATTCTATAATATGTTGAGTTAATCTCAACGGCTTTGAAAAATTTTTTGTAATGGTCAAGCATTTTGCCATCTTCAATATTTTCAGGATAAAAGTTCCCGCGCCAATCTTGAAAACTATATCCTGAAGTCCCAATCAAAATCATCGTAGGAGAATTTTTTATTTTACATAGGTACCCTCTTCAACAAGTCTAACACCAGCATCAATTGCTTTCAAATTTACCTCGGCTATAGCTTTTTTCTGTGTTAACATTACAGCTTTTTTAAGAGCCTCTATCGGGAATAAATTCGTTCGTGCAAGAAAAGTTGCAAGCGAGAGAATAGTTATTGAAAATCTGTCGATTGTGTTAGCTGTTTTCCTAAATGGGAAAATTTCAATTTTTGCTCTCGTTTCAGGCAAAAGTGAAACAAGGTTATCATCGATCATGATCGTTGATGTTTCGTTCATGTTTTGAATTATCCTCTTGACCTTTGCAAGCCCTTCAGGGGCGATGATTATCAAATAATCTGGACTTTCTATGCCCGTGTAGTTTATCTCTTTTTTGTCAAGTATTATTTCTGAAACTGAGTGTCCAGTCATAATTGTGATGGGGTAATCATCTTTTTGGGTGGCGTATAAGCCTGACAAAATCGCGGATGAACCGAAAACGGTTGCGCTCGATTTAACCTTCTGCCCAGCAGCGCCAGCGATGATTATTCCTGTTTTTTGTGTGAGATTGTTTTCAAATTCGGTCTCGAGCGAAACTTGTTTTGTTTGTTTTGATGGTTGATTTAAATATACCTCGCGATACGATTCTATAAATTCCTTTCTCTCAACTTTGTGAACTATGCCTGTTTTGAAGCCATAAGTCTCAAGAAGTTTCATCATTTTATCTTTGTTGAGTTCATTTCGGGGGACATAATAAGCGGTGCAATATTCCCAGACATCAACAACGGAGAAACCTTTAAACGCTATCGCTTCTGCGATTATGTCTGCAAGGTTTCTATCGAAAATTGTCGTTCTCGCAGCGAATCCACCATTTACAGCTTGAACGAGAGAGCAAGCATCAAGCGGATATTCAATATTTCCAAGATAAGTTGTCGCAGTTTTTCCACCAAATGGTGTTGTGACCGAATGTTCTCCGCCCGTCATTCCAAAATTGAAGTTGTTAAAAATTATAACTGTGATGTCGATGTTTCTTCTTGCAGCATTTATAAAATGGGTTCCGCCAATTCCAAGTCCACCATCTCCCATTAAGACGATAACTGTAAGTTCTGGATTTGCCATTTTTAAACCGCACGCATAAGTAATTGAGCGACCGTGTAATCCATGAAAAGCGTTAACATTAAAATATTGATCTGACAACCCGACGCAACCGATATCAGTTACAAGAACAGTTTTTCTTGGGTCAAGGTTTAATTTTGCCATTGCTTTATCGAGTTGAGGTAAAATTTGTGAATGCCCACACCCCGGGCAGAAGGGAAGTTCTACTTCTTTCATATATACAGCATTTTTTACTATTGCCATTTTGCGAACAAGTTTTATTTTTTATTTTATCGCAAAGCTTAAAATTGCCCACATAGCGGTTATAATTAAAGTTGTAAAGGCAATGAATAATCCAATCATCCACTTTATTAAACTTACTCTTAGGTTGTCCATCTTTTCATAAAGTTCAGTTCTCACAGATTCAATCTTTCCATAAAGCTCAGTTTTTGCAGATTCAATTGCTCTATAAAGTTCAGTTTTCGTGGACTCAATCTTTTCATGAAGTTCAGTTTTCGTTGATCCTATATTTTTGTGAATTTCAGCTTTATCGGACTCGTTTTTTTCATATAAGTTGCTCAACCTCTTGTCAATATATTCAAGCTTTCTATCAATTTCGTCAAATTTTTTGCCGATGATTTCATAGACGAACAATTCAAGTTTTGTGATTCGTTGTTCTAAATTTTCTAAGGAAGTCGCCATATATTTAACCCTCGTTATTTTTTAAGATCTCATCCAAAATTTTTCTTGGATTGATAAGTCTCGTATCCATTTGGTTTATCCGCACGATTTTGACCTTGGATTTATCAACGATTCTTTCAATCTCAAGCACATATTGACCGTTGTTCATCTCTGGGAAAATTATTGTTTTAATCCCTTCAATTGCTTTTTTGATTTCACTTTCTGGAACTGGCCAAAGAAGGTTTATGATCAGATGTGAAACTTTCAAGCCCTGTGACCGTGCCAGTTCAACTGCTTCAATCGCACCTCTTGCGGTTATACCATAAGAGATGACAAGAGTTTCAGCATCATCCTGTTTGTCAAACCTTACAATATGTGGGAAATATTTTTTTATTTTTTCTTCGCTAATTTTCTTATCAAGGTGTTCCATCATTATTTGAATTTTTTCAGGCATGGTTAATAAGTTTCCGTATTCATCATGCGTTGATGTTGTGTATCTTACGATATGTTTTCCGCCAAAGGGTGAAAAAAGTGGCACATCATCAATATTTTCAAAGTAATATGGTTTGTATTCACTCGCGTTTTCAGGTAGATACTTTCTATCAATTATCTCTGGTTTTTCAACTTTTGACCAGTCGATTCGTTGTCTTGTCATGGAGAGCTCTTTGCTTGAGACGAGAAAAACGGGGGTTCGGAAAATTTCTGCGAGATTGAAGGCATAAATTGTGAATGTATAACATTCTTCGACAGTCGTTGGAGATATCGCAATGATTGGGTAGCCTCCCGATGTGCTCCATCTTATAAATTGTATATCTCCTTGTCCATCTTTTGTAGCTGAACCAGTTGCTGGACCCTGGCGTTGCACATCTACTATGACAAGTGGCGTCTCGCCCATGATGGCAAGTCCAATATTTTCACTGTAAAGTGAAATTCCAGGTCCGCTTGTTGCCGTCATAACTTTTTTTCCAGCCATTGACGCACCTATACAAAATCCAATTGAAGCAATCTCATCTTCGGCTTGAATCGCAAATCCACCAACTTTTGGGAGCTCCTGCATCATTCCGAGTAAAATTGGTGTTGCGGGTGTAATTGGGTATCCAGCAAAAAATTTACATCCTGCGTCAATTGCCCCCTTTACGATGGCTTCATTTCCATCAAGAAACTCTATCATTTTTGATTTAAAAAATTTTTTTGTTTTTGGTTCACCTAAAAATTATGATTTTAAACTTGAAAATAAAAATGATTAGAGTGAAAGTTGCTTTTGAAAAAATTTTTGTTATATTTATCTCAAAGGAAGGCGATGCTTTTGGGTACCTTTCCGCCAGGGCATTTCCTTCCAAGCTCTTTTCTCAAAGTATATTTAAAATTTAAAATGGTTTGTCGTCATGGGCTCAATTTTTTCTTCTGTTGGGTTTAAAGTTGAAACACAAAAAGACCTTGTTGATCTCGTTGAGAGCACAATTGGTGATAAGGAGTTCAGCGATTCGTTTGGTGTCTTTCAGAAAGTTCAACTTGCTGGTTACACTTTAAATGCTGGGCATGGAATTGTTTTTAATGTAAATCTTGCCCATATGGGCGAGGGATGGGAAATCGTTGATGTCTCGCCATGTTTTTATGGTTCGAAGGAACATTCGGTTGTCTTGAAGGATTGTGAGCTCTATCAAGATGTTGAGGATGAGTGGAAGTTTTATCTTTATGGGATTGAGGAGGAGAATGGAACGCCTGTTGAAATTTACATTTCCAATTTTGTGCAGTGTGCTTCTTATCTTCCGCCGATGGGTGAAAAATATGAAGTAATCCCAGTGGGGCTTGCATATAACGGTGAGATTCTGCCACCGAGAAGATTGATTCAAACTGATATCCCAGAGGAGGGCTCAACCATGGCTAACTTTTTCGTTCAAACTGCCCAAATTCAAGCCATGGAAAATATACCTCCCGTTGTTTATGGTTTGCTTGGTGATATACTTGATGTTAAGAAGATAAAAAATGAGTGGACGGGTGAGGAAATCTACTGGCTTTATATTGATACAAGTCCGTTTAAGCTTGAAGTTCTAATAAACCCAGCGGATCTTGAAGGGGAGCCTGAAGTTGGCAAGCGCTTGTTCGCAACTGTTTGGTTGCAAGGTCAAGTTACACCAAAATAAAAAAACGGGGCTTTAAAGCCCCGTTTTTTCAAGCTTCAACTGCCTCAAGCAGTATTTCAGCAATATCTTTAACTTCAACTCTATCAATGGCATCTTCCGCTTTAACCCCATCGGTTAACATTGTCATACAGAATGGGCAAGCTGATGCGATCACATCGGGATTTAAACTTAACGCTTCTTTTGTTCTTTCAATGTTAATTCTTTCACCAATTTTTTCCTCCATAAACATCCTCGCACCGCCAGCGCCACAACAGAGACCTCTATCTCTTGACCTTTTCATTTCCTCAAGTTTAACCCCCTTAATTGAAGCAAGAATATCTCTTGGGGCATCGTAAATATCGTTGTATCTTCCAAGATAGCATGAATCGTGGTAAGTTATCTTCTTTTCGATCGGTTTCACAAGCTTTAATCTCCCTTCGATCAAAAGTCTTTCAAGAAATTCAACATGATGATAAACCTCGTAATTCCCGCCGAAGTCAGGGTATTCATTTTTCAATGTGTTGAAGCAATGTGGGCAGATGGTTATGATTTTTCTGACATTGTATTTTGAAAATGTCTTTATGTTTTCCTGAATTAACATTTGAGCAAGGTATTCGTTACCAGCTCTTCTTGCGGGATCACCTGTGCATCTTTCTTCATTTCCAAGGATTCCAAAACTAACATTGGCAAGCTTTAAAAGTTTTGCTACAGCAATTGCAACTTTTTTATATCTTGCATCGTATGAGCCAGCGCAACCAACCCAGAGCAAATATTCAACATTTGGATCTTCAGCAAGCGTTTTTATGTCAAGACCTTGTGCCCAGTCGCCACGGGTTGAATGGCTGAATGCCCACGGAGTGAAGTTATTTTCAAGATTTCTAAATGTAATTGAAAGTTCAGATGGGAACTTTGACTCCGTCAAAACGAGGTACCTTCTCATATCGACGATTGTTTGCACATGTTCAATCATCACTGGGCATTCTTGAACGCACGCCATGCAAGTGGTACAAGCCCAAAGTTCGTCTTCGGTTATGTAGTTGTAAACAAGCGTTTTCCCGTTTATCTCATCGCTTTGAGGTTTCAAGTTTAATAAAATTGGTGCCTTTTCCATCGTTCTCTTTCTTATGCTGATGATTATTTCTCTGGGTGAGAGTGGTTTACCTGTCAGATTTGCGGGGCAAGCTGATGTGCATCTCCCACATTCAGTGCAGGTATAACCATCGAAGAGCTGTTTCCATGTAAGGTCTTCAACATCAAGTGCTCCGAACCTTTCGACATTTTCAATGTTTTCAAAATTTATCGGATTTAATCTTCCCTTCGGTTTGAGTGAACTAAAATAAACATTTGGGATTGAAGTGATGATATGTAAATGTTTTGAGAACGGGAGATAGTTCAAAAATCCGAAGACGAGCAGGATATGTAACCACCAGAAAATTTCGTGAAGGTAGTTTTGTGTATCGAAGCCAAATCTATCTGTGAATTTTGCGATTTCTTTTGAAGCAAACCGCAACTCATAATGTTCTAAGTCGCCAAGGTTAATTTTGGTCGCATAGGTTCCAAACATTGTTAGCATGATTAGAAAAATAAGGATAAGTATGACAGTTGCGTCAATTTTTGAAGATTTTTCAACTTGAAGTCGTTTGGGCTTTTGAATGTATCTCCTGTAAAGAGCTATCAAAACAGATATCACCACGAGCGTTCCCATCAAATCCTGAAAGAAAGAGATGTATCTATAAGGTCGACCAATTATTGAGAGATTGAAGTTGAAAAGTCCTTCAAGAATTGCGTCAGTTATAGCGGTTAAAAGTATCACAAAGCCCCAAAAGATGAAAAAGTGCATCCATCCTGCAACAAATTCCCTGAGCAATTTTTTCTGACCGAATGCGATTGAAAGAACCCTTTTTAGTCTTTCAATTGGTTTGTCGAACCTATTTTCTGGTTTTCCGATTTTAAGGTATAGGTATAACCTTCTTGCGTTGTAGATGAATGCAGATATTGAAAGTGCGAATATGATGAGGAAGGTCAGGTTTTTAATAGGCATGTTTAAATCTCAACTTTGTTTTTCAGGTTTAACCGTTAAAACGGGACATTTTGCTTTACGGACGATTTTTTCGGCTATGCTTCCAAGGAGGGTATATTCAATTCCAGTTCTTCCGTGGGTTCCCATAACGATAAGATCAACCTTTTTCTCATCGGCAAATTTTATTATCTCTTCATCAACGAGTCCCTTTCTGATGAAAATTTGTACTTTATTTTTTGTCTTCAGATTTTCCTTTACAATTTTTTCAAGTTGTGCTTTCGCATTTTCTTCCATATTTCTCTCAACTTTTTCAATCGTAAGATCAAGGGCATGGATTGCTAAAACAGGCGGGATATTCTCAAGGACATGCAAAACATAGATTGATGCCCCGTATTTTTCAGCCAAGGATTTTGCGTATTTAAATGCTGAAATAGAAGCGGTGGATAAATCGGTGGGCAAAAGAATCCTTTTTATTTTCATTTCAAAGCCCCATTTTTATTTGAGGATTTTTTTAATGTCGTTAACAAAAACTTCTTTTGTCCTTGCGCCGATATATTTGTTTACAATTTTTCCATCCCTGTCGATTAGGTATGTCGTTGGAATCCCTACGCTACCGCCAAATGCTTCAAGAAGCTTTGCATCGGGATCATGAATGAGCACATAGTTTATCCCAACATTTTTCGAAAATTCAACCACTGGTGAAATCGACCTGTCTATTGATACACCGATTATTTCAAAACCTTGTTCTCCTAACTCATCTTTAATTTTTATAAGGTCTGGAATTTCCTTGACGCATGGACCGCACCATGTAGCCCAGAAGTTTACAAGTATAACTTTGTTCTTTAATAGTTCGTATAAATTTTTTTCATTTTCTTGAGCTTTCCAATAGAAGTTTGGGGCTTTGTCAGGGTCGTTTGAGTTTTCGATTTTTGAAAGGGTAAAAACTGTTGGCGGGGCTATGGGCTGAGTTGATGTTTGATTTTTCTCTTTTTTTGAGCATGCGGAAAGTAAAAGGAGAAAAAATAAAAGCAGTGAAAATTTTTTCATAAGCTTATTTGGTTTGTTTTAACACTTGCTCAAGCTCTTCCTTAGGCAGATTTGAGATAGCACAGCAGACGAGTTCATTTGTCCCCCAAATTACGAAAGAGTCATCCGTAATTGTATCGTATATCCATTCCCCTTTCAAAATTCTTTTCTTTATTTCATCGTGCATAGGTGCTGAGGACATCGGAGCTTGATGAATTAAAATTAGTCGTTCCCCTTTGCGGTAGATAAGATTTACACATCTTGGGTTGCCAGAGCGTAGATGTGGATCTTTAATTGATGCCCCGACGATTTCAAATTCAGGTATATTTAAAAACACAGGTGTGAAGCTCGCTTTTGACAAAATCGCATTTTTGACATACGCTGGATCGGTGGATAAAACTTCTGGTTTAGCGAATCCCTGAGCTATTGAGTCAAAGTGATTAACAAGTGCGGATACCTCTTTTCTTATCAACTCACGCTGGGTCATTTTCTTTCCATAAACTGAAACAAATAGAAAGGCAAGCGAAAGCGTCACGATGGCAATCCCAAGTGAAAAGGCAATCTCAAGCCAAGGTTTCGGAGTTGGGTTTAATTCTCTTGGGGATTCTAAAGATTGAGCGTAGCCGTTTTGGAGTATCTTCAGTTGGTTTAAAACTGAGGTGATGAGTTCATTTGGGACGGGGATTATCTTTACTTTTGCTTTAATTGTCTCTTTTGTCTTTTTTTCAAGTTCAAGTTCAGTTCTACATGTTGCACATCGCCAGATGTGTTCTTCAACTTTTTGTTTTGTTTGTGAGTCAATTTCTTCATTATCAACAAGGGCGCTTAGAAACTCCCTTGTTTGCCTGCAATCCATGGCCATCACCATGTTTTAATTTTAATCTTTTTCAGGATCATCTATATCATAATCTTTTGGCTTACCTTTTATGTATCCTTTTCTCTTCGCAAATTCAAAGAGCTCTCTTCTTAACATTTTTCTTCCTCTGTGTAATCTTGATCTCACAGTTCCAATCGGTATATCAAGGAAATCAGCTATTTCTTCATAACTTTGCCCTTCAATATCTGCGAGTATTACGACAGTTCTAAATTCGTCTGGCAACTTGCTTAGAGCTTCTATGACCTCATCTTCGAATATATTTTCAAAGATGTGTTCTTGTAAGTCTGATGTCTCGAATGATTCATCTCGAACTGTTTCGTAAAAGTTTTGAACCTCATCGTAATCAACTTTACCCGGTTCCTTTATCGCCTTGCGATATTTATTTATGTATGAATTTTTCATTATCTTAAACAACCATGCTCTTATGTTTGTTCCAGGTTCATATTGATCCCAGAATCTAAATGCTTTCATATATGTCTCCTGGATCAGATCTTTTGCGTCCTCCTCATTTCCCGTCATTCGGTAGGCAAAGTTATAGAGAAATTGCATGTGGGGTATCGCTTCCTCTTCAAATTTTTTCTGCTTTTTCAACAATTCTTCATCAGTTAGTTTTTTATCCCTCTTTTCTTGCTTAAGCAAATCTTTTATTTTATCCTTGAGTCGCATAAAACTCAAAGTTATTTTTGCTTTGTTTAATTATAACAAATTTTGTTTTCATTATCAATAGCAATACACTCACGGTCGAAATTATGTGAGACCGAAGATTTTAGAGGGCTTCGAGAGCCTCTTTTAAAACTTGAATTAAGCCCTTTAATTTTTTATCTTATTCTAAAAATCGAAAAGCCCTATGAAAAAGGTTTTTCTATTTATCATCGCAGTTTTTATAATTGGGTGTTCCTCCGGGGAGATAGGTATGGACGCGGGGTTAAGCAGAATTTCCTCGGAGAGCATATTTGAAAATATTAAATTTCTTGCATCCGACTCTTTAAAGGGGAGAAATACGCCAAGCCCTGAGCTTGATGTAGCGGGTGAGTTTATCGCCCAAAGATTTAAACAATACGGGTTAAAACCTGTAAATGGCAGTTATTTCCAAAAAGTTGAATTTGTTAAAGTTGACCTTGGAGATGAAAATCATTTAGTTTTGTCAAGAAATGGTGAAAGTATAAATTTTGAAATCGGAGTTGATTTCATTCCATATAATTTTGGTGAGGGTGAGGTTGAAGGTGAGATTGTTTTTGCGGGATATGGAATTACGGCAAAGGAGTACGGTTATGATGATTATGAGGATATAGATGTGAAAGGGAAGATTGTCGTCGTGTTGAGGGATGAACCTCAAGAGAATGATAGCGCAAGTATATTTAATGGAATTAGACCAACGAGATATTCGTTCCCAAGATATAAAGTTCAAAATGCGTTTGAGCACGGCGCAATTGGAATTATAATTTTACCAGATCCGCTAAATCACTTGATTTTGAAGCCCCGTGGCTATGCATGGCCCAAAATTTTTAAAAATCTTCCAAGAGCTTCGCTTCCAATTCAACTTGCGTATATGCAAAGGGGTCTTATACCAGCAGTCGAAGCGGGAGAAAAATTTATCAAAGAAGTTTTTGGCGGTGTTCAAGTTTTGAAGGACATTCAAAAAGCGATCGATGAAAGTTTGAAGCCGAGATCATTCAAGATTGAAAATGTGAAGATTAAGATAAAGGTAAGTTTTGTCAAGGAAAATGTTTACGCAAATAATGTCGTCGGATTTATAGAAGGAACGGATAAAAAATTAAAAGATGAAATAATTGTCGTTGGTGCGCATTATGATCATGTTGGTTATTTCTCACCTTCAACGATTGGTTCATCGGAAACGGATAGCATTTACAATGGAGCTGACGACAACGCTTCTGGGACGGTAGGAATGATGGAGGTTGCAAAAGCCTTTGGATTGAGCAAAAGCAAGCCTAAACGAAGCATTCTTTTCATCGCTTTTTGTGGGGAGGAGAAGGGACTTCTCGGATCGAGATATTATGTCGATAATCCAATTTTTCCGATTGAAAAAACAGTTGCAATGGTAAATCTTGATATGATCGGGCGAAATTCAATTGATAGTTTGATTTTGATAGGGTGGAGTTATAGCGAGGATATGAAGCGGTTGGCGGAGGAAGAGAACAAAGCGATTGGTTTTAAATTCTCCTATGATGGTGAAAAGGATTTTCCAAGAAGCGACCAAGCAAGTTTTGCGAGGAAGGGTGTGCCCGTTATATTTTTCCATTCGGGTGAGCATGAGGATTATCATAAGGTAGGCGATGAGGTGGACAAAATTAACTTTTCAAAGATTGAAAAGGTTGCTAAACTTTGCTATCGTGTAGTCTATAGACTTGCGAATTCAGAGATAAGGCCTAAGTTAAATGAAGGTAAAGTTGCAGATTAAATTTTAGTTTTTTATTTTGGATGCTAAAAAATTAACTTTGAGTTAAAAAGTGTTTTTCGGAGTCAAAATGATAAGTCAGGTCTTAAATTTCATTTTTTCCTTCTTTCCTCTCGCAACCTTAACATATCTTGCCTATAAAATCTGGGAGCGTAAAAGGGTTCCCGCTGGTTTCCCCCAATTTTTTCTTGCTTTGGTTTTAACATTTATCTCATCGTTCCAGACTTTTATCCTTGTTTTGTTCTTTGAATATCTTTATGACTACGAGGCAAGCATTGCGACAATCGTCTTTTGGGTTGGATTAATCTCTGCCATGTGGGGAATTAGTAAGATTGGGGGAGAGATATCTCGAGATTTAAGTGATGAGATAAGGAAAGTTATTAAGTTGACCGTTTTAATTTCTCTTGCTTTTGTTGTCGTTTACTATTTCCCAATTTGTTTTAAAATACAGAGAACCCTGATTTGGAAGGTAGGAGCTATTTTTTATGGTTTGAGCAGTGTTTCACTATGGGGGATGTTTACTTTGATTGCTTTAATTGCTGGCATAGTGCCGGAAATGAAAAGGAAGGCAAATGTTTTGAGAATTTTAAGCATTTATTTTCTTGTTGAACCGTTAATTTATCTCACGCTTGTGGCTTTTGAGGTTTTACCTTCGTGGCTTTTTACCGCTCGCACAGTTATGGCAACAATAAGTGCTATGCTTGCTTTATATGTTGTTTATTTTACATTGTTTTTCGTAACAAAATATTTAAATCAAGTTGCAGCTGGGGTTGAGAGAGTTTACTCAGGGAGGATAAAGCTTTCTTCTCTGAGGAAAGTAAAAGCCTTTGTTTTAACATCGATTCCGTTTATAGGTGTTCTTATGTTTTTACAGACACTTTTCATAAAAACATTTATTGAATTTGAAGTCAAAAAATATGCAAATGAAAAGGTTAAACTTTTAAGAAGCATTGGGAATAATCTTCAATTTTCGATAAGGAAGTCGTTTGAAATCCTTGAAGAACTTTCAAAGGATGAAGATGTGATTAAAATAAATATCCCGAAGCTTTATTCGAAATATGAAGTTGCTTTCTCGAGATTCCCCGATTATATAAGAAATGTAAGCAGGGTTGATGAAAAAGGGATTTTAAGGTATACATATCCCGTTGATCCGAAAGCGATAGGAAGAGATGTGAGTTATCAAGAGCATAATAAGAAGTTTTTAATTTTGAAAAAGCCAATTGTGAGCTCAGTTTTTAGGGCGGTTCAGGGCTATGATGCAGTTGTACTTGAATATCCTGTGTTTGATCAAAAGGGGAAGTTCGTTGGAGGGGTTTCATGTTTAATTGATGTTGAGAGGATGCTTAGACATTTTTCCGATATGGCGGGAGGTGGACTCGATAGTTTAATTGTTTTTAGTGTAAATACAGGTAATGTCCTTTTTTCGAAGGATTTTGAGCTTATTGGGAAGAATTTCTATGATGTTTTAAATAAGCTTGTCCGTTCGGATGTTAGGTCGATAGTTACAAGCGTGATTAATTCTTCAAGTTCAAGTGGGCTGGCACTACTGGGTCG
This sequence comes from Candidatus Kryptonium thompsonii, assembly GCF_001535985.1. Lineage (NCBI taxonomy): Bacteria > Pseudomonadati > Candidatus Kryptoniota > Candidatus Kryptonium > Candidatus Kryptonium thompsonii. The sequence continues at coordinate 21,373 of NZ_CZVS01000012.1, forward strand.
GCATAAATGGTTAAGAAAAATAAATTACGCATTTTCATTTGTAAAGTTTGAACTACTTGAAAAAGATACAGAAGTATGGGGAATTGTAAATCTAGTTGACGAGGAAAGTTTGTTCAAAAGATTAGGCTATTATTTGCAGGTTTATTACTTTATGTTGTTTGGTTCGCTTTTAATTCTCGGTTATCTTCTTCTTATTTATTTCAATAGCTTGAAATATAGTTTTGATTTGGAGGAAGAGATTGGGAGACAAACCAAAGAAGTTTTTGAATCGGAGCGAAAGTACCGAGAGCTTGCGGATAATCCACTTGTTGGGTTAGCAATTTATGATGAAAATGGATTTATATTTGTGAATAAGGGACTGGCTCAAATTTTTGGATATGAATTGGGCGAGTTTTTGAATCTCCCTATATCTAAAATAATATATCTGGAAGATTTAAATGGTTGGGAGCAAAGAACCTTGGAAATACTTCGTGGAGATTATTTCCCGGAGCGAGCTTTGTATAGAGGGATAAAAAAAGATGGAAGCATTATTTATTTAGTGTGCTATTCAAAAAGAATTATTTACGAAGGGAAACCAGCGGTTCAAACAGTTATAATTGATATTACAAAGGAAAAAAAGCAGGAAGATGTGATAAGGCATTTACAAAGGGTTGAGTCGATAGGGACGTTTACGATGGGGATGGCACATGATTTTAACAATATTTTGCAGGTAATCATAGGTTCGGCGCAGATGATCAATCTAAAGGTGCAAAGGGGGGAATTGAAAAAGGAGGATTTAGAGAAGTATCTTGATAATATTATTTCGATTTCAAATCGTGGTTCGGAGCTTATTAAACGCTTGAAGATTTTCGCAAGGAAGGAGGTGCCAAGTGCTGAAGTTTTTGAATTTGATTCTTTGGTGTCAACAGTTGTGGAGATTTTGAAAACGCTCTTCCCGAAGTTTATTGAAATTGAAGTTAAGTTAAATTCGAAAGATGTGAAAGTTTATGGTTCTAAAACGGAGATACAGCAGGCGTTGCTCAACATCGCAGTTAATGCAAGGGATGCAATAGTAGAAAAAAGGGAGAAAAAATTACTTGACGGTGATGGAAAGATAACAATTGAAACATGTGTTAAAAGTATTTCACTTGAGGAAGCGAATATTTTCAAGGTAAATCCTGGCAGATATGTTTGTGTAAGTGTAACTGATAATGGGGTGGGCATGGATGAAGAAACTAAGGCTAAGATCTTTGAGCCGTTTTTCACGACGAAAAAACCAGATATAGGAACTGGGCTTGGGATGTCAACGGTATTTGGGATAGTAAGTTCTCATGGTGGATTTATAACAGTAGATTCAAAGCTCGGGGAAGGGACAACAGTTAGCTTTTATCTTCCTGTGTTTGAATCAAAAGAGGTTTTAAGTGAAGCAGAAGCGAAAGAAGAGAAGTCTAAAAGTGCGGTGATGGTTATTTCGACAGATGCTAATCTAAGGAGGGTGATGAAGTCATTTGCAGAGAGTGCTGGATTTGAAGTGTTGTTTTCTGATGATAAAGTTGTTGCTGTTAAAGTTTTAAGTGAAAACCTTGATAAAGTTTCTCTGATCTTCATCGATTCAAGGACCCCGAGATTAAGCTTAAAAGACACAATTGCGCAGTTGAGGATTTTAAAACCTGATGTAAAGATCTTTCTGCTTTATTCAACACCTGAAACAGCGGAAATTGAGGGAATCACGGTTATTGAGAATCCCGATGAAGATAACAGAATTATTGATATTATTAAGGGAGCGAACATTGAAAAGAAAGAAATAAGTTAATGAAAGTTTTTGACTTCGAAATACCCGAATGTAAAAACTTCACAGGTTATAAACCTTGTTATCCGTACACAAAGTGTTATGAATCTGGTTGTGTTGATCCGAAGCCATTTGGGGTTAAGATTTTGATCATAAATCTTGATGCTATGGGGAATGTTTTGCTTACCACATCTATTCTTCCAGCGATAAAGCGAAAATATCCCGAAAGTTCAATTTACTGGCTTACGCTTAAAAATACGCATTTATTGCTCGACAATAACCCATATCTTGATGAAGTTTTCGTGTGGGATCCAGAGACTTGGCTTATCCTTGAAAATATGAAGTTTGACGTTGTGATGAATGTTGACAAGTCGAGGAGGTCCGCAAGTTTGACGATGAAGTTGAATGCTGACAAGAAGCTTGGGTATGGCATGAACGAGCATGGGCAGATCATACCTTTAAATGAATCGGCAAGTTATGATTATAGATTGGGGCTTGATGATGAATTAAAGTTTAAGCGAAATGAGAAGACGAGGCAGGAAATCTTGTGCGAAATGTTTGAGCTTGAATATAAGCGAGATGAGTATGTTCTTGTTTTAACTGATGAGGAAAAGAAGTTTTCTGAGGAGTACAAAAGAAAGGTTGGCATAAAAGAGGATGAGCTTGTTGTTGGGTTTAACACTGGCTGTTCACCATTATATCCGAATAAAAAGATGACAATTGAACAGCATGTTGAATTGATAAGTCGTTTATCGAGATATGACGGTATAAAGCTTGTTTTGCTTGGCGGACCTGAAGACACGGAGAGGAATGAGGAGATATTCAATCGTTCCATCAAGATCGACGGTGTTGCAGGGAAATTAATTAACACTCCAACGACCGAAGGCATAAGGCGTGGGATATGTTATGAAAATATATGCGATGTTGTAATAACTGGTGATTCGTATGGGATGCATCTTGCGATTGCTTTAAAAAAATTTGTCATAGCTTGGTTTGGGTTGAGTTCATGGACCGAGATAGACCTTTATGATAGGGGAGTTAAGTTAATTCCAGAGGGATTGGAATGTGCACCTTGTTGGAAGAAGGTTTGCCCGTATAATCTTGAGTGCATAAAGATGATAGATCTTGATAAAATTGAGGAAATTGTGATCAAGTATAAGGAGGAGGTATTTGATAAGTTGGCAAAGAAGGGTGTGTTTTGAAAAAGTTTATTGAATTTAGTAAATTTTAAATGTAGTTTTGACTGTGAATCGTTCTTTGTAAATGTTTCGGGACGTAGCGCAGCCTGGTTAGCGCACTACCTTGGGGTGGTAGGGGTCGCGGGTTCGAATCCCGCCGTCCCGACTAAAGTTTTAAACGCACCTTGAAGCCTGTCAAATACTCATAAATCATTTTTCAAAGCACCTACAAGGTTGGGGTTAAATTTAAAATGTGAGCGTTATGAATGTTGTTATCGGTTCGCTTAAAAGCATCTTTGATGATGCTTTAATTGCTGCTTCAACTGATGAACCAGTTCTCATATTGGGGGAAACTGGAACAGGTAAAGAAGTACTCGCAAGATTCATTCATCAAAACTCAAGTAGAAGAGATAGAATTTTTATCCCCATAAATTGTGCTGCGATTCCTGCGAATCTCCTTGAGAGTGAACTTTTTGGGTATAAAAAGGGTGCTTTTACTGGGGCTGATAAAGATAAAAAAGGAATTTTTGAAGAGGCAAGTGGTGGAACTGTGTTTCTGGATGAGATTGGGGAATTGCCAATTGAAGCGCAGGTGAAAATTTTAAGGGCGATTGAGGAAAAGGAAATAATACCCGTTGGAGATACCAAGCCTAGGCAAGTTGACGTTCGCTTTATTGCTTCAACGAATGTGGATTTAAAAGCAAAGGTTGAAAAAGGTGAATTTAGGAAAGATCTTTATTATCGTCTTTCCGTTTTTGTTTATAAGCTTCCGCCATTGAGGGATAGAATTTTTGATCTCCCTGAATTTGTAAAGTATTTCATTCAATCCGCAGGTAAAAGTGTCAAAGTTGATCCATCCGTTATGGAATTGTTTTTCTGTTATCCCTGGCCTGGAAATATACGGGAGTTGCGAAGCGTTATAATTTATTCATTGGCGAAATCAAACGGCTCAGATATTAAAATTGAGCATTTGCCTGATTATTTAATACACTTTTGTAAACATCCAGAGATTTTAAGGGGGAAGAATGCAAAGGAAAAGTTGGAGTGTTTTGAGACATATTTAATTTCTGAAACTTTGAAAGAGCATCCGAATCCGAAGGAAGCTGCAAATTTACTTGGGTTAAGTTTGAGGACATTTTACAGGAAGTTAAAGAAATATAAAATTAACCCCAATAAATAAAGTCGTTCCTGCCGTTTAAAACTTTCCTGCCAAAGTTGGCAAAATTTCCAACCTTTGAATTGTCAGTTATGGCACTTCATGTTAATGTTTTGTTGGATTTTAACAATTTATCACTGGCACAACAATTGCAAATTTATCTTTTTGATTAAAAATTCACAGGAGTTATAAAATGAAAAAAGTTTTTATTGACCCTTCAAGATGCACGGGGTGTAAAAGTTGTGAGATAGCATGTGCTGTGGAACATTCCATTTCAAAAGATATTTATAAAGCAATTTTTGAGGAACCTCGCCCGCCGAGATTTAACAGCGTTTTAAAGTTGGATGGATTTATCGCTTCTTTGCGGTGTAATCATTGTGAAGACGCCCCATGTGTTGCTGTATGTCCGACCTCCGCAATTTACAGAGATAGCGAGACAAATCTTGTGGTATATAACAACGCAAAATGCATAGGTTGCTGGCAGTGTGCGATGGCTTGTCCATTTGGAGCAATTTATCCTGACATTGAAAGAAAAGTTGCAAGAAAATGTGATGGATGCAATGATAGAGTTAAAAAGTGGTATGATTCCAGCTTGTGTTGAAGCATGTCCAACAAATGCTTTAATTTATACGGATGTTTCAACCCTTGAACATTTCAAGAGGATATCAACAATTTCATCGCTTTCAAAATCAACGAAAACTTATATGGAGGTAATCTAAAATGGGGGACATTTTAAAAGATAAAGAAAGAGTTTGGGATAACAAGTCAAATGATTTTGGTTTACTTCCACCTTCAAATGTTGAACTTTTGAAAAAGCAAGCAAAAGAGGTTAAGACAACATCATTGCAAAGGTTAGCTTTACAGGAGCCTCAATGTGGTTTTGGGGAGCTTGGAGTATGTTGTAGAATGTGCTATATGGGTCCGTGTAGGATTGATATTTTTGACGGCGGTCCAAGGGTTGGGGTTTGCGGTGCGACGGCAGATACAATTGTTGCAAGGAATCTTTTAAGGGAAACGGTTGGCGGTGCTGCAGCACATACGGAGCACGCAATGGATATAGCGGAGGTTTTAAAAGAAGTTGCAGAGGGGAAAATTTCAACTTACACGATTAAAGATGAAGAAAAACTGAAAAGAGTTGCTGAAAACCTTGGGATCAAAACGGAAGGTAAGGATATAAAAGAAATAGCGAAAGAAGTTGCTGAGATTTCGCTTGAAGATTTCAAACGGCTTGAGAGGGAACCAGCTGTTTGGATTAAGGCGTATACTCCGAAGTCAAGTTATGAACAGCTTGAAAAACTCGGTGTAATTCCGCATAATGTTTGGCGTCCGATAATGAATGCGATGCATAGAACAAGTATGGGCAACGATGCTGACCCTGTAAACATAATGCTTGCAGATTTGCAGATGGGACTTATTGATGGACTTGGTTTGACGATGGCAACTGAACTTTCGGATGTTATCTTTGGGACGCCAAAGCCGATAAAAAGTAAAGCAAATCTTGCGGTAATTGATCCAGACTATGTTAATATCGCTGTTCACGGGCATAATCCCTTGCTCTCTGAGAAAATTGTTGAATGGGCAGAAAAATTAAATGATAAAGCAAAATCGCTTGGTGCGAAAGGAATAAATATAGTCGGTGTTTGTTGCACGGGTAACGAGGTCTTGATGAGACATGGTGTTCCTTTGGCTGCAAATGAATTTCAAGCTGAGCTCGCTATAGTAACTGGGGCGCTTGAAGCAATGGTTGTTGATTATCAATGCATATGGCCAATTTTAAGCGATGTTGCATCTTGTTATCATACGAAACTTATAACGACAATGCCATTTGTTAAAATACCTGGCGCAATTCATATTGAATATTCACCTGAAAAAGCTGATGAAGTTGCTCAAAAAGTTATTGAAACAGCCCTTGAAGCGTATAAGCAAAGAGAACCAAGCAGGGTTTTCATCCCTGATTCACCTGAAGAGATTATAGCTGGATTTTCTGTTGAGGCATTAATTGAGGTTTTGAAAAAAGTTAACCATGAAGATCCGCTGAAGCCTTTGATTGACAACATTGTAAATGGGAATATATTTGGTGTTGTTGCGATTGTAGGTTGTCCGAATCCAAAAACGAGACGACTTGCTTTTGCTGAGAGAATGATAAAAGGCTTGATCAAGAACAATGTCCTTGTGATTGTAACCGGTTGTATTGCTCATATTGCAGGTCAGGCTGGGTTTTTGAATCCGAATAAAGTTGATTCGTTTGAAGTTGGCGATGGTTTGAAACAGGTTTTGAAAGCGCTTGGAAATGTCGCTGGTTTGAATAGCTTGCCTGTGGCAATTCATATGGGTTCATGTGTTGATAACTCAAGGATTGGGGTTTTGCTCAAAGCTTTATCTGAAAAACTTGGGTTGAAGGTTTCGGATTTACCCGTTGTCGCTTCTGCACCCGAATTAATTTCTGAAAAAGCGATTTCAATTGGAACATGGGCGCTTGCGCTTGGTGTGACAGTTCATGTTTGCCCACCGCCGAGAATTTTAGGTGGTCCTAAAGTTAGAGAGATATTAACTAAAGATTTGAAGGCATTGACAGGTGGGGAAGCGTATGTTGAGTGTGACCCAGAGCTTGCGGTTAAAGGAATTCTTGATAGAATCAAACAAAAGAGAATCGCTTTAACTCTTCCAGTCCCTGAGGCGGTTCATATTTAAAATAATTTTGGTTGGCTGATGCCATTTACAACAGCGAGCGAAGAAGAAAGGGATTTAATTGTAAAAGAAGTTTTGGCAAAGATTCCGCAAGTTGAGGAAAAAGTTGAATCTGGCGTGAGAATAGTTGTCACTGGGAAAGGAGGTGTTGGCAAGACTGTTATATCCGCTGTTCTTGCTCATTTATTGGCTGATGCAGGTTTTAATGTTCTCGCTGTTGATGAGGACCCACAAATGAACCTGCCTTTTGCGCTTGGTTTGCCATTTGATGAAGCCGAGGCGATAGTTCCATTAAACAGACAGCTTGATTACATTGAGGAGAAAACTGGGGTTAGACCTGGGTCTGGGTGGGGTTTGTTTTTCAAGTTAAATCCAGATGTAAGCGATGTAGTTGAGAGATTCGGAATTAGGGTGAAAGATAGATTAAATCTTCTTGTAATGGGAACAGTTATGCAACCATCGATTGGATGTGCTTGCCCTGAAAATGATTTGCTTCAAGCGGTTGTAAACTATATAAATCTTCGCAAAGGTGAATTTATCATTATGGATACCGAAGCAGGGCTTGAACATTTTGGAAGGGCGATCGCCAAAGGATTTCATCACGCCATCATTATTTCTGAACCTACATTTAATTCAATTTATGTTATGAGACAAGCGGTGAAACTTGCGAAGGGGCTTGGGATTAGGAACATTCATCTTGTTTTTAATAAAGTTAGAGATGAAGAAGAGAAGGTAAGACAATTTCTTTCCAAGTTTGAAGCTGAATTTTCAGGATTGCCCGTTTATTTTTTGCCTTATGATGAAAATATCCAAAAAGCTGAGCCATCAGTTCAAACGATCTTGGAGAATGGAGCAACAAAGTTTGTCGATGCGGTTATGCAGATTTTAAAAAATCTACTTCAAGATTAGAGAATGCAAATTGTGATCATAGGAAATAGCATAGCTTGTGTGTCGGCGATTCGTGAGATAAGAAAGTGGGATAAAAAGAGTTCAATCACCGTAATTTCAAAAGAGTCGCTTGATCCAGCGATGCCGTATTATTCGCCTGTGGTTTTGCCATACTATATTGAAGGAAAACTTTCAAAGGAAAATTTGTTTTCAATTCGAATTGACTTCTACAACGAGATGAATGTTGATGTTAAACTTGGAGAGCGAGTCATTGCAGTTGAGCCAAAGGAAAGAATTGTTGTAACCGAAAAGAGCAAATATTTTTATGATAAACTTTTAATCGCAAGTGGGGCTTCACCGAGAATTCTTGATATCTCAGGTGCTAGGAATAAAAAGGTTTATGTTTTGCGAACTTATGAAGATGCTGAAAAAATTAAAAGTGATGATTCAAAGGAAGTAGTGATAATTGGTGGAGGACCAGTGGGGGTTGAGGCGGCTCTTTCGCTTTTAAAATTCAAAAAGAAGATTACAATAGTTGAGATCGCACCTTACATAATGAGCACTGTGTTTAGTAGAACTGTTTCGGAGATGATAGAAAAACAACTTGTTGAAAGGGGCGTTGAAGTTCTAAAAAATGAGGAGCCGATTGAGATTTCGGGCAATCCTGTGAAGTCGGTCAAGACAAATAAGCGAAAGATAAAATGTTCATCCGTTATTATGGGTGTTGGGGTTGTGCCGAATACTGACTTTGTTAAAGATGTTCTCAAACTTGGACCGAGGAATGGAATTCTCGTTGACGAGAGAATGCAAACATCTGAGCCTGATATTTATGCTGCTGGTGATTGTATTGAGTTGAGGAGTTTAATTGATGGAAGCATAAGACCTTTTCCTGTTTGGTCCAATGCTCAGGAGACTGGCAAAGTTGCGGGGGCTAACATTGCGGGGTGTGATCTAACTTATGAAGGTGGTATAAGGGTTAATGCTTTGAATGTCTTTGATAAAGCCTACTTTTCGATCGGCGATGTTTACGACGAAAGCAAAAGAATGAAAGAAATCGAGCGGGATGGCAGGATTGAGTTTTATTATTTTAGTAACGGCAACTTGATCGGAGCTGAAATTATCGGTGATGTTAAATATGCTGGGTTGTTGAAAAATATCATCAAAAGAAAACCTTCGATTGATATAGATGTTTTTAATGGAATTCAGGATTTCATCGGGGTTACCGTACCTGCCGTAAAGCACCTTTCCCTTGGTTACTTTACTTAAGAAATACATTAAAGTTACGGCACCTGAGGAGAAACGGTCTCGTGAGTTATCAATTAAAATTTTATTCGTGCATTGACGAAAGGTTTTTTTGAAAAAATTGAGACAAAAGAGTTTACGATGGAAGATATTGATTGCGTTTTGAAGATTCAAGAAGAGTTGAAAAAGAGCAATAGTTATAGCTTCCTTTGTGATAAGATGTTTATCGAGGTTTTGAATGAACTTCAAAGTTCTGGGTCTTTATTTGGTAGGATTGCTTACATTGGCGATAAGCCCGTTGGTTTAATTTTTGGAGATACTCGGCCGAAGTGGTATAGTGGGCCCGAATGTGGGTGGTTAATTGCGATTGTTGTTTTACCAGAGTATCGAAGGCAGGGTGTAGGTAGAAGACTTATTGCTGAGTTTTTTGATAAAGTCAGGGAGCTTGGTTTGAGAAAAGTATGTGCTATGGTTGAATTTGCTGATGAGGAAACGCTTGCGTTTTTGCGGAAGATGGGTTTTAAGCGAGGTAAGCTTGTTTATTTTGAAAAACAAATTTATTAAACAAAGGAGGTTTAAAAGATGCAAAAGCAGGAAACATTCTATGAAGCCGTGAGAAGAAACGGGATTTCAAGGCGTGATTTTTTGCGCTTTTGTTTTTTAACCACGGCTTACCTTGGACTTGAAAGTAGCATGGTTTCCAAGGTTGTTCGTGCGCTTGAATCAAAACCACGCCCGCCTGTTTTTTGGCTTAACTTTGCTGCTTGTACATGTTGTACTGAATCTCTTGTAAGGTCTTCACGTCCATTAATTTCGGATGTTCTTTTGACTGCCATATCACTTGATTATATGGAAACAATTCAAGTTGCAGCGGGTCATCAAGCTGAAGAGATCGTGTGGGAGGGGATGAAAAAGAATTTTGGAAACTATATTCTTGCTGTTGAAGGTTCTGTTCCAACGAAAGATGGTGGGGTTTATTGCACTGTTGGAGGTATGACGGCGATCGAATATCTTAAAAAAGCGGCACAAGGTGCAAAAGCGATAATTTCTGTCGGTTCCTGCTCATCTTTTGGTTGTGTTACCACAGCTTATCCAAATCCCACAGGTGCTAAACCGATCTATAAAATTATCACTGATAAACCAGTTGTCAATATCCCAGGTTGCCCGCCAATTGCTGAGGTTATAGTTGGAACAATAGTTCATCTCATTACATTTGATTCACTTCCTGAGCTTGATTCGCTGAAGAGGCCAAAGGTTTTCTATGGTCAAAGGATCCACGATAAATGTTATCGTAGAGCTTTCTTTGATGCTGGGATGTTTGTTGAGAAATTTGATGATGAAGGTGCAAGGAAGGGGTGGTGTTTATACAAAGTTGGATGTAGAGGACCTGTTACATACAATGCCTGTTCAATTGTTAAGTGGAACGAAGGCACGAGCTTCCCAATCCAGTCAGGGCATCCATGTCTTGGTTGTTCAGAGCCTGACTATTGGGATAAGACACCGCTTTATCAACATGTCGCCGATGTTCCTTTGCCTGGGTTTGCAACGGCAGATGAAATTGGCAAAGGATTTGCAATAGGCGTTGCAGTTGCAACTGGTGCTCATCTTGTTGCTTCAATTGTTAAGAAAGCAACTCAAAAGGCGAAAAAAGCAGAAGTTGGCGAAGAAAAGAAACAACAAAAGGAGGAATAAAAAATGGCACAAAGAGTTGTCGTAGATCCAATGACCCGAATTGAGGGTCACCTTAGAGTTCAAGCAATTGTTGATGGAAATGTAATCAAGGATGCTTCTTGCACAAGTGCTCTTTTCAGAGGAATTGAAATAATTTTAAGGGGTAGAGATCCGAGAGAGGTTTGGGCTCTTGCGGAAAGAATCTGTGGCGTTTGCACATTGGTGCACGCTGTTACTTCTGTAAGAGCAATTGAAGATGCTCTTAAAATTAGGATACCGAAAAATGCTAATTTGATAAGAAACATAATGATCGCAACTCTTTATGTTCATGACCATACTGTTCATTTTTATCATCTTCATGCACTTGATTGGGTTGATGTGGTTTCAGCATTGAAAGCAAATCCAAAGGCTACAGCTGAGCTTGCGCAAAAGATATCAAATTGGCCTAAATCATCGGTTGGGTATTTCACAGATATTCAGAACAGGTTAAAGAAATTTGTTGAATCTGGTCAACTTGGAATTTTCGCAAATGCATATTGGGGGCATCCTAGTTATAAGTTACCGCCAGAGGCAAATCTCCTTGCCGTTGCACATTATATTGAAGCGTTGAATTGGCAGAAGGAAATTGTAAAGATACATACTGTCTTCGGAGGGAAAAACCCACATCCAAATCTTATTGTTGGTGGGATGCCATGCGCAATTAATTTGAACCATCCCGATGCAATTAATGTTGATAAACTTGCTCTTGTGAAGTCAAAAATTGAAGAAGCGGAGCAAATCGTTGAACAACTTTATTGGCCTGATCTTCTTGCCATAATGTCTTTCTACAAAGAGTGGGCAAAGTGGGGTGGAGGTGTAAGTAAGAAAGGCGTTCTTGACTACGGTGAATTTCCAGAAGATACAGGTGATATAAAAACAATCCTGAGCACAAACAGATGGAGAGGCGGAGCTGTTCTTGATGGTAATCTTAATGAAGTTCATGAAGTTGATCCAACTGATCCAGAGCAAATTCAGGAATATGTCGCTTACTCTTGGTATGAATATTCAAAAGGAGATAAAATTGCGTTTCATCCATGGGATGGCGAGACGAATCCCAAATATACTGGACCGACGCCACCTTGGGAATTTCTTGACATGGATAAAAAGTATTCATGGATGAAGGCACCGCGTTGGCGCGGAAAGCCAATGGAGGGTGGACCCCTTGCAAGAACTATTATCGCCCTTGCGCATAAAGATGAAGAAGTTAAGTCTTATGTTGACGAAGCCCTTAAGAAGCTTGGACTTCCATTTGATGCAATGTATTCAACGCTTGGCAGAACTATCGCAAGGGGAATTGAAACGAGAAGAGCCTTAACAATGTTGAAGAAACTTTTTGATGAACTTGTTGCAAATATCAAAGCTGGTGATTACCAGACTGCAAACATGGAGAAGTGGGATCCTGACAAATGGCCCAAAGGTGAGATAAAAGGAGTAGGAACATACGCAGCGCCTCGCGGTGCTTTAGCACATTGGGTGAAAATCAAAGATGGTAAAATCGCAAATTATCAAGCTGTGGTTGCGACTACATGGAATGGTTCACCGCGCGATGCTTTAGGTCAGCGTGGCCCGATGGAAGAGTCATTGATTGGTGTTCCAGTTCATGATCCGCATAAGCCACTTGAAATTTTAAGAGTAATTCATTCTTTCGACCCGTGTCTTGCATGCTCAACTCATGTTCTGGATGTAAACGGGAATGAAATAACGAAAATCGAAATTTTATAAAAACAAATTTGGTGAAAGCAAAATGCAAGCAAATCAAATATATCGGGTTGAATCTGAGTGTGTAACAAGATATTATGTTTGGGATGCTGTTGTGAGAGTTAGCCATTGGATAAATGTGATCGCTGTTGGTGTTTTAATTTTTACGGGCTTTTATATCAGTACTCCGTTTTATCGGCCAACTGCTGATGAGCCATTCGGTGCCACTGTTATGGCAACGATGAAAAATTTACATTTTCTCTTTGCGATAATTTTTACGTTAAATGGTTTGTTTCGTGCTTATTGGTTCTTTGCTGGAAATACATATCGTCAGTGGTTTAGATTTCATATTTGGAAAGCTGATTTTTGGAAGGAGGCATGGTGGAAGTTAAAGGATTATATAACATTGCGCTACACTGATTATGAGCTTCACACACTGGGGCATAATACGCTTGCCACTTTAACTTATGTGATACTTTTCCTTGCAGCTTCGGTTCAAGGTTTGACTGGATTTGCAATGGCTGGTAAGATAAACCCTGGTGGATTTTTTGATACTTTGTTTGGGTGGGTGATTCCTCTCTTTGGTGGTGAGGCAAATGTCAGGATGATTCACAAGATAATAATGTGGGGTATAATTGGATTTATGATTCACCATATCAGTTTCGTTATCTATCTTGAGGTGTTCAGAGAGAAGGGAATGCTGTCATCTATGATAACTGGGTTAAAGACAAGACCATTTGGTTGGGAGCCCGTTGAAAAGCCATGGGAAAAGAAGGAAAAGTGAAAATCGGTATTCTCGGCATAGGTAATCCATTGCTTGGTGATGATGGATTTGGTGTTGAAGTTGTTAGAAAGTTAAAAGAAGAAATTGGGGAGTCACCTGATCTTGAAATTATTGATGGTGGCTCCCTTGGTATTTATCTTTTGCCATACCTTGAGGATAAAACTTATCTTATCGTTGTTGATGTTGTCAACTTCGGTGGAAAGCCAGGGGAAATTGTAAAGTTTGAGTTGAATAAAATTCCTGGTTTTATTGGCTTAAAGGTGTCTGAACATCAAATAACTTTTCACGAAGTCATTGCGTTAATGAATCTTCTTGATATAAAACCGATTGAAAGTGTCTTAATTGGGGTTCAGCCGAAGAATAACGAATGGGGTGCTGAAATGAGTGATGAGGTAAAGGGAGCGATTGGCAAAGTTGTTGAAAAAGTAAAAGAACAAATAGAAATCTGGAGGAAGGGAAATGCAACCTGATTTGATGAACGCAGTTTTTCTTTTAAGCGAGATAAAACATGCGTTGGTGGATTTAAAGAATGAGGGTAAGAAAAAAGTCATAAATTTGAGCAATTTCCCTCTATCTAATGATGAGGCGAGATTTATTGATGAAAAGCTTGGAAGGGGGAATGTTAAAATAATTTACGAGGGTACAGAGTTAACCGTTTGGCAGGAGACGGGGATTTCAGGAGTATGGTGGGGTGAATATAGAAATTCAAATGGCAAGGTAATTCTGCGAACGATTGAGATAACATTTTACCCTGAGCTCGCAATGTCCCAGATTGAGGATATAGAGGAGGGGATAGATAAATTGGATGAGATATTGAAGGATCTTAAAGGGGTTTAAATTTTGATTTTTTAACATCAAATTTTTATATTTATAACCGAAAAGGCGACGTACCCAAGTGGCTAAGGGGGCGGTCTGCAAAACCGCTATTCCTGGGTTCGAATCCCAGCGTCGCCTCAAAATTTGTAACTAAATAAAAAGAGAAAAATGGCAAATATCTGCGCAATCTGTGGTAAAAAACCTATAACTGGGCACAGAATAAGTCACGCTCATAATCTTTCCAAAAGGAGATGGCTTCCAAATCTTCAAAAGGTTAGAGCTGTAATTGATGGAGAGGTTAAAAGAGTAAAGGTGTGTGCAACCTGCATTAAGTTGGGACGTATTCAAAAACCAGCCTAATTTATCCTGACCCCCGCGGTCAGGTTTTTATTTTTATGTACGACAACTTTTTTATATTGCTTTTATCTATTGTTGGCTTTTACATTTCTCTGTATTTTACGCTGGTCTATTATGGCATAATATCACCGTCGAGATTTATCCTGCCTGAAGTATGTAAGTTGTCAGAGAATGCTTGCCAATCAATAATTAACACTAAGTATGCAAGAATTTTAGGCTTGCCCAACTTTGTATATGGACTTTTATACTACATTGTTGTTTTTCTTTTTGCTATTTTTAATTTCAACGGTTATATTAAAACAGCGCTAATGTTAATCTCTTTTGTCACTGTTGTTCTTGGAGTTTATTTGATTTATGTTTTGATGAAGGTTTTAAAAGTTAATTGTTTGCTTTGTTTCATAAGTCATGTTGTGAACTTTTTTATTATGGTTTTATTTGTTTTGAAATGAAATTCAGTTTGTTAAAAATGGAAAAGGTAGGTTTGATTTATCATGAAGATTATTTGAAACATGATACTGGGGCAGGACATCCAGAAAGGAAGGAAAGATTAATTGCAATAGTTGAGCATTTAAAAAAGTCAGATTTAAACGAAAAAATTGAATGGATTTCACCTGAGTTAAAAAGTGATGTTGAAAAGTGGATACTAAAGGTTCATTCACCAAGACATCTTGAGTTTGTGAAAAGTTCAATTTTGTCTGGAGTAAGATTACTTGATTTTGGAGATACCTATGTCAGTAAGGATTCTTTAAATTCAGCGTTGCTTGCTGTCTCTGGTGTAATTGATGGTGTTGATAAAATTTTTAAAGGAGGCTTTGATAAGATATTTTGTGCTGTAAGACCCCCAGGTCATCATGCGGAAAGCGAAAGGGTGATGGGATTTTGTATTTTTAATAATGTCGCTATTGCAGCAAAGTATGCACAGGAAGCTTATGGAATCGAAAAGATCGCTATAATTGATTGGGATGTTCATCATGGAAATGGAACGCAAGAAATATTTTATGAAGATCCAACTGTTTTTTACATAAGTTTGCATCAATATCCTTTTTACCCTGGAACTGGCTCAAGAGAAGAAAAAGGAACAGGCAAGGGATATGGCTTTACACTTAATTTCCCAATGCCCGCCGGGTCTGATGATGAGGACTATTTGAAAATTTTTGGTAATGAAATTGTGCCAACCCTTGAAAAATTTCAACCTGAACTTATCATTATATCTGCTGGTTTTGACGCACACCGAGATGACCCACTTGCTGGTATGAACCTCACCGAGAATGCATTCAAAATGATGACAAATTTAACAAACGAAGTTGCTGTAAAATTTTCAAATGGTAAGGTTTTATCCGTCCTTGAAGGTGGATACAATCTTGGAGCGTTAGCGAGATCGGTTGAAAGTCATTTAAGAGCATTTCTTGGGATGTGATTTAAATCACTTTAAAGTCTCAATAAGGTTTATTAACTTGTAATAGAACTTAAAACAAATTAAGCGGAACAAAAATGCGAAAGATAACTTTATTAGCAGTTTTATTTTTAATTTTTCTATATGGGTGCTTTGAAAAACCGTCCGAACCTGTTTTGCCTACTTGGGATGTTGATTTGACAGTTCCAATACTTGAGAAAACATTTACACTTGGTGAGCTTGTTGAAAAGGACACAACATATTTTAAAATAGGTAGCAATAATCAAATTTACTACTCCACCACAAGTGAACTTGAAGCAACGACTGTCGGAGACAACTTAAAAATTTCAGATATTTCAACTTCAGCACAAACTCAACTTGGAAATTTTGAAATTAAAAACCCTGGGACGATAACCGCAAGCATTAAAGTATATGAAATTTTTCCGGCTTTGTCTTCAAATATTCCGCCTGGGAACTATATTATCCCTTCAAATGCCCCAGGTCAAACTGTTTCAGTGAATTTTACAGCGTTTGAAAGCTTTCAATCGGTAAAATTTGATAATGGTATTTT
>NZ_CZVS01000013.1:0-36702 GCF_001535985.1 Candidatus Kryptonium thompsonii
AAAATAAAGTAAACCCTTGCCATGTTTCAAACGGAGAAAGCCTTGATAATTTTTCCGGCGAAATTGAGCGATTTAAAAGTTGACGATAGTTTCACTTTTGATGAAAAGCTGGAAATCTACAAGGCAATCCTTCATGATACCTGCGATTATTATGTTCAAAAGAGCAGAAACACAAATGTTTATGTTTATTTTCCAGATTATGAGACTTGTGATCTTTTAATTCAAGTTTTCCCGCTTCGTGTTAAAGTTTCGGTTGTTGAGGACAATGTAAATCGTTATTTTGAAAGCATCTCAAGGGCATTCAAAGATGAACGCAAGTTTGTCGTTTTGCTTGAAATCGCAAGTTTTATTTATCCGGTGCCTTGGATAAACAACGCTTATCAAGTTATGACGCATAAGTATGATGTCATAGTTACTTCGGTTTACAGAGATAATCCAAACAAGCTTATTGGGCTTAAAAAGTTGCATGAAAGATTTGTATCAAGGTTGGAAGATGAAAACGATGAGATTAATGTGTTAAAATTTGCAAGCGAGCTTGATGTTCTTTATGTCCCTTTGAGGCGAATTGATTACGCAAAGAACGTTGAGTCCTTAAAGAGTGTTTTTGGGGCTGTGATAAATATGGGGAAAGGTGATGAGTTTAAAAGAACAAGGTCAGCCATTTTAAATCTTTTAAAGAAAAGAAAAATAACAGTGCTTGATTAAATGAGAGTTGGAATTTTTGGTGGTACATTTAATCCACCGCACATCGGGCATTTGATAGTTGCTGAGTTTATAAGGGAGGAGGCAAACCTTGATAAAATCATTTTCATTCCTTGCGCAAGTCCACCACACAAGCAAAGTCCAGAATACCTTTCTCAAATGGCAAGCTCTCAGCACAGATTTGAGATGGTTAAAATTGCAATAAAGGGTAATCCCTTTTTTGAAGTTTCTGATATCGAGATAAAACGGGGTGGAATTTCATATACAGTTGAAACTGTAAGTTATCTTGTTGAGAAATTTCCCAAGTATGATTTTTATCTTTTAATTGGGGCTGATCAATTTGAGGAATTTCACACGTGGAGGGATCCGGATGAGATTGTGAAAAAGGTTCATCTTCTTGTTTTCAATCGCTATGGTTATGTAATCCCAGAATCTAAATTTTCACCCTTTGCGAAATTCATTACAATACCAAACATAGATATTTCAGCATCGGCAATAAGGGAAAGGGTAAGGGCTGGGAAATCAATAAGATATCTTGTCCCATCTGAAGTTGAAGAATATATTTACGCAAATGGTTTATATAAGTGAGTGAATTAAACAAATATGAAAAATTTAAATCCCTTCTTCGGAACTCTAATGGATTGACCTTGCCAGGTTTCAAGTATGAGAAAATATCTTACAAGCGAGAATTTTCTTAATGGGGGAAATCGCCCGACGAATTTCTCGCCATCGCCAAATAGTGGCGATGGGAACCACTTTCCATCTTTTTCAAAATACATTATACCCTTTTTTAATCCAGATATGTTCAGCTCAAGCTTCAACTCCCATAATTTTATTCTCCCTTTTTTCTCTTTTACAATTTTAAAGTTTTTGACGGGTTCTTCAATTTTGTTTTCTTGAACTTCAACAACATTAGTTTCCAGTTTTGGTAAGTTCTCGCTTGTGTGAAATTTTTTATTAGGTATAAGTTTTTTATTGAGGAAGCCGATTTTGTCATTACCTCTAAAATTATTCCATTCAGATTTTTGCCCTTTGGTGGGCAAAATCCAAATGTCTCCATCCATGGTGCATATAATTATTTCAATGAGTCCATCTCCATCGATATCTGTTGCAATTGGTGATGACACGATTGATGAAGCAATTTTCTTTTTAAAATTAACCCCTTCTGAAGAAATCCATAAGTTCCCAAAATAATCACAGGCAATTATTTCTTGCTTTTCATTCCCATTTATATCAGCGATGATCGGAGATGCCCAAAAGATGGTTTTTATGTCTTTAGCAAAATTTTTTAAGCCATCAGCTGTGAAAACATATATTGAATCTGCGCAAACTATAAATTCTAAGTTAGCATCGTTATCGATATCACATATTGCGGGTGAGGACACTGTGAAACTTTTCAACTTGATGGGGAATGGTTGGATGTTCATTCCGTCTTCATTCAACAAGTTAACAGAGTTTGAGAGCGATACAATTTCGGGTTTTCCATCCGCATTTAAATCACAGACAAGGGGGGATGACCAGATTATGTGATTTAAATTTGTTTTCCATTCGCATTTGAAATTTTTACCATCAATCCTGTAAAGGTTTTCATCCCATGAGCCAATCACAATATCAAAAGAACCATCACCGTTTGGAAATAAAGCAGGGGAAGAAGAGACAAACCCATCCGTTTGGAAATAGTTCACATTTAAAATTTCCCCGTTTTCACTTAACTTAATTATGTAAATTCTACCATCATCTGAACCGAATATCACTTCTGAAAATCCATCAGAGTCAATATCGGTGATAATCGGGGAGCTAAAAACATCGCCGTGAGTTTTAAATTTGAAGGAGCGTTTTACATCGTTAAGGTTAAAAAAGTAAAGGTTATCATCATCGGAGCCAGCGATTAAAATTTTATTTTTGAATATAGCTGGTGTGGAAGCACAAGGTTTCTGAGGTTCAAGAGTAAGGATGGGTTTATCAGTGGATTTTAAATCAAAGATGTAAATTTTATCTGCTGTTATAATTAGTTCGTCTTCGCCATCTTCGTTTATATCGTGAGCAACGGGGCTTGCAGTTATGGGGAAGTTTATGTTAAGCTTAATTTCATTTTTCATGATCTTTGGAATATAACAATGATTCTTTCGGCAAGATAATTAAATGGGAAGTAGGGATTGATTAAATTTTCAATTTTTTGAAGTAGTTTGAAGAACCCCTTGGGTAATCGCTCTTGAGGTTTTAAATAAGCAGGTGGGAGCAAAAAAGGTAAGGCGTAAATTTTCTTTATGGTAAAATAATCTTTGGAGAACTTCTTGATATCATTCAATGAGTAGAACCTTGCGATTACATTATACTCTTTTCCATCAAGTGTGATGTATCCCCATCCCTTTAATCGTTTCTTTAGGTAGTTGGTTATCCCCAGCGGGAAAAAGATGAAATCTCCCCAATACCAGCGATTTATAAATGAGGCGACGAAAAGCGAACCTGGTTTAAGGATGGAATGAAGCTTTTGGAAAAAAGAAGATACATCTGTAATGCAGTTTAAAACTCCAAAAGAAGAATATGCGCCATCAAATTTAGTTTTAAACGAATCAATATATTCAGCTGGTAGGTTTATCAATTGTGCATTTGAGCCAACTTTTGTCCTAGCAACTTTGAGCATTTCAAATGATACATCTGTGAGGATAACTTTACAACCGTGTTTTATCATCTCTTCGGCTTCAATTCCAGTGCCACAACCAATTTCAATCAGGGTTTGACCTGGATGAAAATATGTTTTTAAAATGTTTAAATTTGTGTTCCGCAGGTATTCTTCATGTTTTCTATTTTCATCGTAAATAGGAGCGTATAAATCCCAGAAGAATCTATGTTTTACAAATTCCTTTTTCATCTTCCCTCGGCTGGCTGAAACTGGATTACATTTGAATTTGAAACTTTTGCAAGTAGATTAACAATTGCCTTTGAAAGGATAAGTTCAACTTTATTTCTGAATTTTTCAAGAAGATTTGCTTCCTTTCCAGCTTTGAACCACGCATCTTTCCATTCCCTGTTGAGCCATCTTACAACCCACCGATAAAATGTTGTGTTATATTTTTCACGCTTGAACAGGAGTTTATTTTCAGCGGTGTAATCCCAATCAAGCATCCATTCTTGTGAGTCAAACATTAATCTATCGCGAACTTGTTCATAAAATTTTGTCCCTGGCAGGGGATAAGCAATAGTTGTGCTGAATTCATCAGGCAATGTTTCCCTTAGAAGTTTAGCGGTTAGTTTTAAGTCATCAATATCTTCGCCTGGATAACCTACCATCATGAAGAAATATGTTTTTATTCCGAATTTTTTGCAAAGTTCAGATGCCTTGTATATCTGTTGTATTGTTATTCCTTTCTCCATTGCGTCGAGAACTTTTTGAGAGCCTGATTCCACACCGAGATAAATTTTTTTGCAACCCATATCTTTCAATGCTTTTAACATATCTTCAGAAACAAGATTTACTCGCGTAAGGCATTCAAAAGGTATAATAGCGTTCCTATTTAAAACTTCCTCGCTCCATCTCAAAACCCAGTTTTTTTGAACTCCCGTTATATCGTCAACCACGCGGATAAAATCTGGGGAATAAATTTCTTTTATATGTTTCATTTCATCGGCGGAGTTCTCAGGGGTTCGGATTCTATATTTTCTCCCGAAAACCGCCTTTTGACACCATGAGCAGTGGTATGGGCAACCCCTGCTGTTTATGATGGTGAGCGACCAGTATCCGTGTGCCTTTTTCCAAGCTCTTCTGTAATCATCCATATCAACTAAGTCCCTTGCAGGGAATGGAATTGCGTCAAGGTCTTTGATAAGTTCCCTATGCCCTGTTGAAATTATGCGCCCATTTTCGTCTCTTATTCTCAAACCAGCAATTTCTCTGATATTATCCGGGCGATCACCTTTTTCAAGATAGAAATTTGCAAGTTCTAACATCGTAATTTCACCTTCATCAAATACGACAGCATCAACTGGGAAAGTGTTGTTTGTTCCCTTGTAAAGAAGATATCGCTCCGGTAAAGCTGTTGGGTCGGGACCTCCGATGATAACTTTTGCGCCGTATCTATGAGCTATATCTGCAATTATGATGGCATTTCTTCGTATTGTTATCAAAGATGTGATCCCGACAAGTTTTGGCTTTTTATTTCGCATATAATCTTCAAATTCGTCAAAATCTTTTCTAAAAGTGCAATCGAATAATTCGACTTCATAACCATTATCCCTTAGAACTGAGGCAAGATACATTAATCCAAGTGGGAAATACGGAGTCATAATTTTTTTCTCAACGGGATCTTTCTCAATGAAGAGGGGATTAACCAGAACTATATCTATTGCCATTGTATGATTTCTCTTAATTTTGGAAATAACATTTTACTCGCCCCCTTAAACAAAGGGGTCAAAGAGCACAGTTTATGCTAAAAAATTTTTAGTGGTTATCCGAAGAAGACTTCAGCTATTTCAAATAGTTCTGGATTTACGGTCTTTAAACCGCCAACGACTTCGTAAAGCTCAACTTCGACAATGTCGCTTCCTTGGAGCGCCGTCATCACACCAAATTTTCGTTCATTTATAAGTTCAACCGCCTTGACACCGAATCTTGTTGCAAGGATTCTATCAAACGCTGTTGGGGAGCCACCTCGCTGTATATGTCCAAGGATTGTTGCTCTTGCTTCCATTCCTGTTCTTTTTTCGATTTGGTCCGCGACGAGATTTCCAATCCCACCAAGTCGAACATGCCCGAACTCATCAACTCTTAAATCCTGAACGATAAGTGTCCCATCTTTGTCCACTTGTTCTTCAACCTTAAATTTTGCACCTTCAGCCACAACGACTATGCTGAAATTTTTCCCGCGGGCATGTCTTTTTTCAATTATTTTACACACTTGATCAATGTCAAATGGTTTCTCGGGTATCAAAATTACATCAGCCCCACCTGCAAGTCCAGAATACAGCGCTATCCAACCAGTATGACGACCCATAACTTCAACAACCGCAACGCGGTTATGGCTTTCTGCTGTTGTATGCACTCTGTCAATTGCTTCCATTGCAATATTGACAGCTGTATCAAAACCTATTGAATAATCAGTTCCGCGAACATCGTTGTCGATTGTTTTAGGTATGCCCACAACATTTACGCCAGCTTTATGAAGTTTATACGCAACGCTGAGCGTATCTTCACCACCAATTGCAACAATTACATCTATTTTTCCATTCTCAAGATTTTCAAGTATTTTTTTCTCCCCATCTGGATGTTTATATGGGTTTGTTCTTGATGTTCCAAGTATAGTTCCACCTCGGGGGAGAATCCCAGAGATATTGTTGAGGTCGAGCGGAAAAGTATCAAGGCTCATTAAGCCTTTCCATCCATTTCTTATTCCAACAATTTCATGTCCAGAAGCAAGAGCTTTACGAACAACAGCTCTTATAGCGGCGTTTAATCCTGGACAATCCCCACCCCCAGTTAAGATGCCAATTCTCATTATAGTTCACCTCTTGATTAAATTATTTCTTTTAATTTTGCCTCAAGTTTTGGATATTCATTTGGTTTTGTGATTCTAATAACTTGGTTACCTTCTTTATCGAATAAAATTATGAGTGGGATATCAAAAACGAGATAATTTTCAGCCATTTCATAATTTTTAACTACATTGAAAGTCAAAACTTTGACACTACCATTGAAATCATTTTTTATCTTATCAACTATTGAACTCATTGCTCTGCATGTTTGATTGTCGAGCCAGAAAAAAACAACACTTGGTTTACCATTTATAAATTCAGGTAAAAGTTTTCTCGATTTTTGAGTTATATTAACAAAGAAATACGCTACAACCACGAAGATCAAGGCAAATACAATTACCGCAGATATGCTTTCCAAATTTTTCTTAGAATTTATTTTCGAAAGTTGTTGCGGTTTAATTTTCGTTTTAAAGTTATGAAATTAAGCTATTATAGTCAAGTAAAAACTGCGAACACTTTTGTGCCAGCAAAAATGCCACGAACTTTTGATTTAATCTAAATTTTGTTTTGTAAGGGCGGTTTTTTAACTTTTAACTAAAGTTTAAAAATAAAGGCACAGAGAATTTGAAGGCTATTTTTATAGATATTCCTGGACCTTCGGACTATGAAAAAGTTTGGAGCCTTCAGAACAAACTTCACAAGATGAGAGTAAGTGGGGAGATAAATGATATTTTAATTCTTACCGAACATGAACATGTTTACACAATTGGCAAAGCTGGAAATGAAAAGGATTTAAGGGTTAGCGAATTTTTTCTAAAGGATCTTGGGGTAAAGATTTTCAAAATTGATCGTGGTGGAAAGATCACATATCATGGACCTGGACAAATTGTCGGGTATCCGATTTTTAATCTTAATGAATTGAGAATTGATGTTCACACCTATTTAAGAAAAATTGAGGAAGTTATAATTTTAACCTTGGATGATTTTGGGATAAAAGCTGAAAGAAAGGATGGTTTAACTGGCGTTTGGGTTGGAGATGAAAAGGTTGCTTCAATTGGAATTAAAGTAAGCCATTGGGTTACCATGCATGGGTTTGCTTTAAATGTAAATACTGATTTAAAGTTTTTCGACTTTATCTTTCCCTGTGGTTTAAAAGATGTGAGCATGACATCAATGGAAAAAATACTTGGGTTTGGTGTTGATATTGTTGATGTTAAGGTGAATTTAAAAAAGAAATTCGAAGCTGTTTTTGATGTTGAACTTGAAGAGATATTAGATGAAAAAATTAAAAACATAATGAGCAATTTGCCATGCCAAAAAATTTGGGCAAACATTTGAGCTCTGAAACTGAGGTTGAGGCAAAAGTTATAGAGTTAAAACCAGAAGTTTTTATTCAGGCGTTAAAATCAATGTATGTCGCAAGGCAGATAGATAACAAGGCGATGACACTACTTAAACAGGGGAAGGCTTTCTTTCATATAGGTGTATCGGGGCACGAAGCTATACAGGTGGCAAGTGCAATGAACTTTCGTCCAGGATACGATTGGTTTTATCCCTACTATAGGGATTGGGCGTTTGTTTATCAACTTGGTGTCACGCTTGAAGAACTTTTTTATAGTGTTTTAGGTAGGGCTGAATGTCCCGCCACAGGTGGAAGACAAATGCCAGCTCATTTCGGAAAAAAAGAATTAAGAATTATAACGCAATCAAGCCCAACGGGAACCCAATATCTTCAAGCAGTTGGGACTGCGATGGGTTGTGTAAGGGATGGAACTGACGAAGTTGTTTATGTTTCAGGTGGTGATGGTTCAACGAGTGAAGGTGAATTTCACGAGGCGTTAAACTGGGCGAGTAAAGATAAATTGCCTGTCATTTTTGTCATTCAAAATAATAAATATGCTATCTCTGTTCCAATATATGAACAAACAGCGGGAGCATCAGTCGCAAAGATAGGGCAGGGCTTTTACGGACTTGATGTTTATGAAATTGATGGAACTGATTTTATTCAAAGTTATCAAACTGTGAAAAAAGCGGTTGAAAGAGCTCGTGCGGGGCTTGGTCCAACGATGATAGTTGCAAATGTTGTAAGATTAGTTCCACATTCTTCATCCGATGATCATAGAAAATATAGAAAGCCAGAAGAACTTGAATTTGAACGGTTGAACGATCCAATCTTGAAAATGGAAAATCTTTTAATAGAGAGAGGAATTTTAACCAAAAATGAAATTGAAAAATTTTATTCGGAGATTGATAATGAAATTGAAAAGGCAATCGAAAAAGCCGAGCAAAAGCCATACGCAAGCCCTGAAACCGTCATGCTGCATGTTTATGCGCCTGAGAAAACAAGACAACTAAATTATGAATCTACAGTTCCATCTGGAAAACCAATAGTTATGGTTGATGCGATAAACCACGCTTTGCATGAGGAAATGGAATTAAATCCGAAGATGCTTGTCTATGGTGAAGATATTGCTGATCCGAAAGGTGGAGTTTTCACGGCAACGAAAGGATTAACTGTGAAGTTTGGAAAGGATAGGGCGTTTAACTCACCACTTGCGGAAGCAAGTATCGTTGGGACAGCAATAGGGCTTGCTGTTAAAGGTTATAAGCCAGTTGTTGAAATTCAATTTGGTGATTACATCTGGCCTGCGATGATGCAAATACGAGATGAACTTGCACCTTTTAGATATAGATCAAATGGAAATTGGTCAGCTCCCGTTGTTATAAGAGTTCCAGTTGGAGGTTATATTCATGGAGGGCATTACCATAGTCAAAACATAGAAGGATTTTTTGCACATTTACCTGGAATTTTTATCGCTTATCCGTCAAATGCAGCCGATGCAAAAGGGCTTTTAAAAACAGCTTGCAGAATTGAAGATCCTGTCCTTTTTCTTGAGCATAAAGCACTTTATCGTTCTCCCCAAGCGATGGCACCAGAACCAGATGAAAATTATCTTCTTCCATTTGGGAAAGCTCAAGTGAAAAAGCCAGGCAAGGATGCAACCATTATCACTTGGGGTTTGATGGTTTATAAATCGCTCGAGGCAGTTAAAATTATTGAGCAAAAGTATGGTGTTGAGATTGAAGTGATTGATATAAGAACGATAAATCCGTTGGATAAAGAAACAATTTTAAATTCAGTGAGAAAAACAAGCAGGGTTTTGATCGTTCATGAGGATACTTTAACTGCTGGGTTCGGCGCTGAAATTTCAGCGATAATCGCCAGCGAAGCGTTTGAATATCTTGACGCACCGATAAAAAGAGTGGCTGGGCTTGACATCCCTGGAATTCCTTATGCTCCGACGCTTGAGGAGGCTGCATTGCCGCAGACAGAATGGATTGTTAAAGCGCTCGATGAGTTAATAAGATACTGAAACTTTAGGTGAAATATCAAACAAATTTTGGAGCGAATCTATGAGGGTTGAAGTTATAATGCCAAAAATGGGGGAAAGTTTACAGGAAGGGACAATTCTAAAATGGCATAAAAAACCTGGGGACAGGGTTCAAAAGGATGAGATTTTGCTTGAGATAAGCACTGATAAAGTTGATACTGAAATTCCATCCCCAGCAACTGGAATTTTAACTGAGATTTTATACAAGGAAAATGAAACGGTATCTGTTGGAACTGTGATTGCGTATATAGAAACAGAAATTTCAAAAGCTGAGTTTGAGGTTGAAGCAAAGAAGGAAGAGAAAGTGGAAGTTAGGGCAATTAGTGAGGAAAAGGAAAGTGTGAAACATTTTGAGGAGTTTGTTCCCGAGACTTTACCATCAAGGACGAAAAGATTTTATTCTCCTGTTGTCAGGGAAATCGCTAAGCGTGAAGGAATATCAATTGAAGAACTTGAAAAAATTCCTGGAACAGGTCACGGTGGAAGGTTAACTAAAAACGATATTTTAAACTACATCGAGTCAAAGAAGAGGAAAGTTGAAGTTAAACCATCTGTTCCAGCTGTTGAAATTTTTGAGAAGGTAGAGGAGCCTTTAGTTAAACCAGAAGTTTATCCTGAAGGGAGGGTGGAAATAGTTGAGATGAGCCGTGTGATAAAAGCGATGGCAGAGCATATGGTTAGAAGTGTTAGAACATCGCCGCATGTCGCTGCAATTTCAGAATGCGATATGACGGAAATTATGAATTTCATTAATAAGAACGCAGACGAGTTTCAAAAGAGGGAAGGATTTAAATTAACTTTAACCCCGTTTGTTGTTGATGCTGTTATAAAGGCTTTAAAAGAGTTTCCGATGATAAATAGCAGTGTTGAGGGTGATAAGATAATCATCAAAAAATACATTAACATTGGGATTGCAGTTGCGACGGACTATGGCTTGATAGTTCCAGTTGTGAAGAATGCTGATGAGAAAAACTTTATTGGGCTTGCACGAGCGATAAACGATATCGTTATAAGAGCGAGAAATAAAAAATTAACCCCTGATGACATCCAAGGTGGGACATTTAGCATAACAAATTATGGCGTCTTTGGGAATATCATCGGAACTCCGATAATAAATCAACCGCAAGTTGCGATACTTGGCGTTGGTGCAGTCAAGAAACGGCCTGTCGTCATAACGAAAGATGGTGAGGATTACATTGCGATTCGTTCAATTGCATTTTTAACTTTGTCATTTGATCATAGAATTATCGATGGTGCTCTTGGAGGAAGGTTTCTTGAAAGAGTAGTTTATTATCTCGAAAATTTTGATTTTAAAGGCATAATTTAAAAACAGAAGCTCGGTTAAAGTATGATTCGCAGGTTCATTTTCGTCATTTTAACTTTGTTTTCATTCGCTTGTGCTCAAAAAGAGAATCCAGTGGGAGAGAAAATCGATTATCTAAAACTTCACTATGATGCCATTGTTGCAGATACACACAATGATGTTCTTTTGAGGGCAATGGACGGGGAAGATATAAGTCTTGAAACTAAGCGTGGGCATAGTGATTTAGTGAGGCTGAAAAAAGGTGGTGTTGATATCCAAGTTTTTGCAGTTTGGGTCGATCCAGTTGCATTTGAGAAGAATCCGTTTAAAAGAGCGAATCAAATGATTGATACTTTATATTCAATTGCAAGTAGAAATCCTGATAAAATTGCTGTTGTCAGGAATTCATCCGAGCTTGAGAAAGCATTAAGCGAAGGTAAAATTTGTGCTGTAATCGGAGTTGAAGGAGGACATGCAATTGAAAATAGCATTGAAAATCTTGAGCGACTTTACAAGCGGGGTGTAAGATATTTAGGTTTAACTTGGAACAATAGCGTTGATTGGGCAAGTTCTGCTTTTGACGAGACGACGAATCCAGAGAAGTTGAAAGTTAAAGGTTTAAGCGAATTTGGTAAAAAAGTTGTAGAGAAAATGAATGAACTGGGGATGCTGGTCGATGTCTCACATCTTGGTGAGCAAGCATTTTGGGATGTGATAAAGGTGACGAAAAAGCCAGTTATAGCTTCGCACTCGAGTGTCTATAATCTTTGTCCACACTACCGAAACTTAAAAGATGAACAAATCAAAGCAATAGCACAAACTGGCGGAGTTATATTTGTTAATTTTTACGCTGAATATATTGATTCAGCATTTAACACGAAGCGTAAGCAACTTGAGGAGAAATACAAAACACAGTTTGATTCGATAAGGATCTTGTATGAACATAATCCACAAGAATATCGAAGGGCGAGGCGTCAGTTGATGATGAGAATAGCCGATGAACTTCGTCCACCGCTTGATGTTTTAATTGACCATATTGATTACATAGCAAAGCTTGTTGGGGTTGAACATGTTGGGCTTGGTTCTGATTTCGATGGTATAAGTGTAACTCCACTTGAAATGGATGATGTCACATTTCTTCCAAATATAACCAAGAAACTTCTTGAAAGAGGTTATTCAATTGAGGATGTGAAGAAAATTCTCGGAGGTAACTTTGTGAGAGTTTTTAAACAAGTATGTGGTTAAAAGTTCAAAATAAAATGGGGCGACAAAAGTGAAAGCTTTGAAAATTTTACTTTTAACTTTATTCATTTTTTCTTTCTCTTTTTCGCAAGATGATTTGCTTCCGCCTTCTTTTTTCAAGGCAAACAGGGAAGAATTGATGAAACAGATCGGTAATGAAGCGGTTGCAATTTTTTATTCGAATTCCTTGAAAACTCGTTCAAACGATGTTGAATACAGGTTCAAGCAAGATAATAATTTTTACTATTTGACAGGACTTGAGGAACCCGACGCCGTGCTCGTTCTTGCACCAGCTGGGTTTGCTCCATCTATTTTAAAAGTTGCAGGGAGAGCAACTGGAAAGTATTATGATATTACGCTTGACACTATCAAATCAGATTTAAAAATTCGTGAAGTTTTGTTCTTGAAAGAGAGAGATTCACTTCGGGAAGTGTGGACTGGGAAAACACTTGGAACTAAAGGAGCTATGGAAAAGTTGGGAATTCAACTTGCTTTACCAATCGAGGAGTTTAAGAGTGTGATTCGTGCGATAATTTTTAGCACAAGGGCTAAGACAATTTATTTTCCATACCCGACGGATTGCTACAAAGGAAGTTTAAAAGACGTAGTTGAAACAATTGAATCAATTGTGAATTCCCAACGAGGCAGATTACAATTTTCTGATCCAACCCCAATTCTTGCAAAAATGAGGATGAAGAAGAAAGATGAAGAAATAAGATTGATAAAAAAAGCGATTGATATAACTGCGAAGGCTCATCGTCAAGCTATGATGTCATGCGAACCTGGGATGTATGAATATGAAATTCAGGCTATAGTTGAATATGTGTTTACAAAATTGGGCGCTGAATATCCAGCCTTCCCGTCAATTATTGGCTCTGGCGAAAATTCCGTTATACTTCATTACACTTCAAACAGAAAAAGAATTAATGATGGTGATTTGATCGTAATTGATATCGGTGCTGAATATCATAATTATTGTGCTGATATCACAAGGACGATTCCCGCAAACG
Organism: Candidatus Kryptonium thompsonii; assembly: GCF_001535985.1. Lineage (NCBI taxonomy): Bacteria > Pseudomonadati > Candidatus Kryptoniota > Candidatus Kryptonium > Candidatus Kryptonium thompsonii. The sequence continues at coordinate 13,119 of NZ_CZVS01000013.1, forward strand.
GAAAATTTTCTCCTGAACAGAGGGAGATTTACGAGATAGTGCTTAAAGCACAAGAGGAAACAATTAGATTAGTTCGGCCTGGAGTAAGTTTCGTCGAGCTCCAGCTTAAAGCGTCTGAGATCATTGCGGATGGTTTGTTAAAGCTTGGGATTATAAAAAGTAAGAATGAAGTAAATAAATACTTCATGCATGGTGTTACGCACCATCTTGGGCTTGATGTCCACGATATTGGGATACCTGGTAACCTTGAGCCAGGGATGGTTATAACTGTTGAGCCTGGAATTTATATACCTGCTGGTTCAGAGTGTGATCCTAAATATTGGAATATCGGTGTTCGAATCGAGGATGATGTTCTTGTCACTGAAACTGGGTGCGTTGTCCTTTCTTCCGATGCACCGAAAACAATAGATGAAATTGAACGATTGATGAAAAGGCGTGGTATAGGTAATGAGCCAATTGATTAAGTAAAATTTTGGTTTGATTTTTTTGATTTTATGTGTTATTATTAATCGCTCGATTTATAATTAATTTTGCTTTGCTTATGAAACCGCTTTATTTGATAATGCCGGATGGAACGGTAAAGCAGATTAATCCATTCACGGAAAGCGAGGTTTGGTCTGTTCCAGGCAGAAATAATAAGCCGATTACAAACGAAGTTCCAGAGACTGCGAAACCACTTGAAGTTCATCATCCTGAGGATTATTGTTCATTTTGTCAAAAAAGATATTACGAGGTTCCGCCTGAAAAATCGAGATTAATAAAATTGCCCGATGGAAGTTATAAACGAATTGATTATCTCCCCCCGGACAAGTACTTTGAGAGCGTTGCAGAATTTAGAAGGGTTGGTAATTTGTTTGAAATTGTGACGCTTGACTACTGGAGAAAGAATTACGAATATAGATTCGTGAAAGAGAAAGAGGAATGGAAAAAGGCATATCTGGAAAATCCTGCTGGAATGAAACATGTGCTTGAACTGATAAACTATAAATTGCGCATGATGGGGAAGACGCCTGATGAAATAAACTCAATCTCAACCGATGAAAAACTTGCGATGGCGGATAGCTTTTTTGGTGGATGCCACGAATTAATAATTGCAAGAAGACATTTCATAGACAATGCGAAATGGACAAGTGATTTGTGTTCATCGGGAGAATTAACTCAGGAAGAGCATTATCAGTATTTCAAATTTACAATTGATGCGATGGTTGATATAATGAACTCAAATCGCTATGTTCGTTACATCGCTGTTTTTCAAAATTGGTTGAGGCCAGCTGGAGCTTCATTTGATCATTTACATAAACAGCTTGTTGGTCTTGATGATTGGGGAGCAACCATAGAAAGGCAGATAGCCATGGTCAGGGAAAACCCAAATGTTTATAATGAATATGCTGTGAATTTTGCTGGATATCATAACTTAGTTTTTGCGGAAAATGAAAATGCTGTTGCGTTTGCTGGATTTGGACATCGTTTCCCAACTATTGCTATTTATTCAAAATCAAAAGCAGGAAGGCCATTTGAATTGGACGAAAAGGAGCTTCGTGATATGAGCGACCTTGTTCATGCAATTCACGCAGCGATGGGGAATCAAATCCCGTGTAATGAAGAGTGGTATTACACACCTTTCGATTCTGTTTACAAAATGCCGTGGCATGTTTTAATTAAATGGAGGATAAGTATTCCTGCTGGATTTGAAGGTGGAACAAATATCTATATAAATCCGATTACACCTATTGAATTAAGGGATAAACTTGTGCCACGATTGTTTGAACTTAGAGATAAAGGCAAAATTTCAAATCTTTTAATCGCTGAAGAATGTAAGGTTGAACCAAATCCATTGAAGTATTATTTACATTGATTCCGCCAACCAAGTTTCCAAATCTTTGAACTTCAAGCATGAGGCTGAGAAAAGTTCCTAATCTTGTTTATAGTGATGGAAAGGGAAATATCTATGATGTGCCTGAAATTGAAATGGCTGGAAGAACAGGCGTTGACTTTGTAAAGATAGATGTCACTGATTTAATTGAACTCCCAGAAGGAAGCCAACTATTTGAGCTTCCAGGAAGAAGACCTGTGGGATTTGATAGAAAAACTGGGAGGAAAATTGTTTTTAAAGATGGTATTGCTGTAGCTGCTTTTCTTGCACCCGCATATACTCAGTTTTTCTTATCAGCTTACGAGAGGGATAAGGATAGTGTTCCTATTCTTCCGCTTTTTGCATATACTGCCGTTGGATGGCTTGATGGAAAATTTTATGTTCCAGCTGTCAGGATCGATCCAGATAAAAGGCAGGATTGTGATCAATTTAATCATGATTTGATTATTAAAAATGTTCATAAAAAGTTAAAGAAACACTCCGATAATCGTTTAATTCGCCATTTGGGTGAAAATTGTGCCTTGCGTTATCTTTGTCCAGCTGCGAGGAATTATTTTCTTGGAAGATGGGAAGCCCCGATTCCAACTTCGCCTGGATGCAATGCAAATTGCGTTGGTTGTATATCTTATCAACCCCCTGAAAATGGTGTTCCAAGCACGCAGGATAGGTTAACATTTATTCCAACAGTTGATGAAATTCTTGAAGTTGCGGTGCCACATCTTGAGAAAGCACCAAATCCAGTGGTTAGTTTTGGTCAAGGGTGTGAAGGCGAACCTTTGCTTGTGTGGGAAGTGATAAGGGATGCTATAAGGGAGATAAGAAAGAGAACTAAAAGGGGAGTCATAAACATAAATACGAATGGAAGTAAACCTGAAGCAATTGAAGAACTATGTAAAGCAGGTCTTGATAGCATTCGAGTCAGTATGAACAGCGCAATACCGGAGATTTATCACAGATATTATCGACCAAATAATTATTCTTTTGATGATGTCCTTGAGTCGATGAAGATAGCGAGAAAATTCAATTGTTGGGTTTCGATAAACTATTTCGTCTTACCTGGGTTGACGGACTGGGTTGAGGAATATCAAGCGTTAAGAAAGCTTATAAAAGAAACGAATATATCGATGATACAATGGCGTAACTTTAACATTGACCCCGATTGGTATATCGAGATGGTTGGAGTTGACGGAGCCACTAAAAAGCTTGGAGTTAAAAATGTGATGAAACTTTTAAAAGAGGGGTTCCCACATCTTGCTTATGGGTATTTCAATCCCCCACTTAAAGTCATGAGAAAATATTTAAAAGATTAGAGAAAAGATGTATTCAACAACCTAAGCTAGCAATAGATATTTACGGTATCAACTTTAATCATTACTTTTTACTCTCTGCCAGCTGAGCGATGCGGCGAATGGCGGTGAGGTATTGGATTAACTTGTTCAGTTGATGCGTTAAGGTTTCCGCTGTTTCATCATCCATTTTCCCGAAAGATTTGAGCCGCCGTGGGGAAGACTCTTCTAAAGTTGTTTCAAAGTGAAGCAAATTTACGGAAAATAACCAGCGTAAATCAACAGTTTCTATCGGCAGTCCGAAAGTGTCACGCATGGTCTGTAATTGTTCCTTGACGGTTGTTATGAGTTCCAGCAATTGTGTCCGCTGTTTAGGTGAAAAGGGGTTAGAGATTTGACGAAAAACCATATTAATTTTGTCCATTTTCAGCCACTGTTCAAGTTGTAATAGGTCCTCTTCCAATTCCATCAACACTGCTGTCAGAGAACGCTTTTGACTAGTGTTTAATGGCATTTGATATTACGCCGATGTGTTTGATTGTTTTAAGATGGATTTAATTGACAAAGTTTCATTATTTAACTACCAAAACGCTACATGGTGCAAGACGTGTCAGCGATTGTGAGGTGCTGCCCCACACTCGCTCAAAGATTCGACTATGCCCCATGAACCCAATCACCAATAAATCAAATTCGCCATCTTGACAGAAGCGAACGATGGTCTCCACTTCATGTCCTGCTTGAACATGGGTATGTAGTTTTACGCCGTATGTCCATGCCATTTCTTGTGCTTCAGTAGTCAATTGTTCAAAGTAAGCATCGCGTTGTCGCTTAACTTCTTCAAATTCGCCAACCGTTGCCACATACTTAGGCAAGTCCTCTTCAACAGAGATGCTATGCAGTTCCGCACCCGTCACTACTGCTAGTTTAATGGCAACATCTAAAGCCTTACGGGCGTGCTCCGAACCATCGTAGGCGACCAGAATTTTCCTGAACGGCTGGTTCATGTTATTTACCTCCTTTATGTTCATTGATTGCAAGTGCTTCATCTTCTGCTTGCACGCTGCTCAAAGCAGTAACTTTTGGTCGAAAGAAACTCTGGGCGATTAAGGTTGGAATAATAGCGCTGCCGATGACAACCGTCACGAGAGTTGAATATTGCTCTTGTGTAATGTAGCCTCGCGTCAAACCAAACAGCGCCGAGATCGTTCCGAAAGTGAGCCCTGTGGACATAAGCAGGGTTGTATAGGCTCCGGTGCGAGTATCCATACGGAAAATTTTTGCCAATGGGTAAACGCCTATCAGCTTCGTTATCATCTTTACGATAAGTAGCAAAGCAATAATCCCCAAGCTTTTGAACACCGCTGTTGCCTGCACTAATGCACCTGCCTTTAGAAAATAGAAGGGTGTCAGCAAGGCGAAAGTAGTAACACGGATGTGGTGCATAGTTTCGCGATGGTGGGCGAATGCCCCCGCACAAACTAAACCAAGCAAGTAAGCGGGCAATACAGCTTCACTATTAGCTTTCGCTGCTAACCCACCGAGCGCAAAGATCAACAGTAAAAGCAACTTGATTTCAGGTTCGCTTACATGTCCCTCGAAGCGACTCAAAAAAGTTTTCACTATTTTAGGGGAAACTACCATTGCAATAGCAATGGCGGCAATAAACAGTGCTAGCCATATGTTATAGTTAGCGAACAGAATGCCCAATGCTAATACTGTGCCCAAGTCCGTTACAAAACATGCAGCCAAAATTAACTTGCCAATGTCCATTTTGTTTAAGCCTGTTTCCACCATGACGGCATAAACAACGGCGACCGAAGTTGTGGATAAGGCAATACCAGCGATTTTGCTAGCATCAGGCGACCAGTGCAATACAAATTTTGCAAACGCCATTGCACCCAGAAACGGCGCAAGGAAACTGACAAAGCCAATCGCCAACGCGGGCTTCCAGTGTTTTCGGAGCGCTTCGGGTTCAATTTCAGCTCCAGCCAGAAAGGTTAGGAGCACACTACCTAACCCCGCAAGGAAGTTGACCCAGCTAGTAGGTTGCAAATGCAATAAATTGCCCGCCAATACGCCAACGAAAATTTCCACCATTGCTACTGAGATAGCAGTGCGAATGGACAGGTAACTCGCCAGCAACGCTAAGCCCATCCACAGCGCTGCGACCAGCCAAGTCTCAGCCATCGCTAAGATCTCCCTGTTTTTGTTCCTTTTTTGGTTTGTTGAATAACTTTCATCTCTAAACTTTACATTGTGTATAAGTAACAAAATGTAAAAAATAACTCGCATTTATCAAAAAATAAATTAATTTTTCCCTCACCCTACATTAAGCACCAAAAACTAATCACTTTACCAAAACCATCTTTTTTACATCAACATATCTATCATTCAAACTAACTTTATAAAAGTAAACCCCACTTGAAAACCCATCCGCATTCCACCTTGCACTTTTACTAAATCCAGCCTCCATAAATCCATCATAAAGCACAGCAACCTTCTCACCAAGTGAGTTAAAAATTTCAACTCTAACATTTCCACTTTCAGGCAAATCGAAAGCTATCTGGGTTGTTGGATTAAATGGATTTGGGTAGTTTTGATAAACCATGAATCTACTTGGAATTTCACTTTCTTTATTTTCAACCAGTGTCACAACATCGATTCTAAAATCTGGAGCAAAATTCCAGGCGTCACCTGAAGTTGAACCATCGAAATTAACTGAATTGCCATTCGCATAAAGAGTAATTGGTCCAGGGGTATTTGGTGCTGTAAATTCAAAATCAAAAGTTACAACGCCACCTACCGGTGCTTTAGGAGATGTGTGAGTTAATTCATCTCCAATTTTCTGTAAATCCGACCCTATTGGAGATAGTGTTCCTGAACTTGCTGCTATGTTTACCCCAGCCCTGACCAACGGTCCACCGCTGATCGAAACTCTATAAGTAGCTTTTTGTCCTGGTGATAGTAAATTTGGTCCAGAAATCGAAACCTCCACGGAAGATGTTGGTGAGCTTCCATGGCAAGTGCAGCCATTTCCATTTTTCCTCGTTTTTCCCGTAACCCCCGATGAATAAGCATAGAATAGAAGGGAACTCAAAATTATGAAATAAACTACCAAATTGGAATTGAAAAATTTATTGTGTAATAATCGACGCATAGATAACCTCCTGCTTTGTTTTTGAATTTGAAAACAAAGACAATTAAAAAATTAGTTCCGTTTACCACCCGATGCTACTCCACTTGTAGCGATAGGTAATTTAGAAAGAAAATAAACTATCTTGTTCTGGTTTCGTTTTCGTCCCTGGCTTTATTTCACCACGACGAAGTGCATTGACAAGTATGTGGGCTTGGCGTGTTGGCTCCGGGATTCTATAACCGCGAATTGTTGACAAAACTATTTTTATTGAACTTTCAAGCGTAATTTTATGACCGATTGAAACAAAGACAGGTTGAACTTCATCGCGCGTCCTCAAAACCGCCCCAATTATCTCTCCCGAATCATATAAATAAGAATAATTTCCAGCTTTGGGAGAAGGTTCTTCATATTTCCCAACAAGCAAGCTTTTCGCACATCCGATGGTTGGTTTATCAATCAACACTCCAAAATGCGAAGCGATGCCGAATCTTCGCGGATGGGCAATCCCTTGACCATCAATGATTACAACATCGGGTTCAATTTTGATCTTTTCCCATGCTTTTATCAGGGCTGGTGATTCTCGAAATGACAAAAGCCCTGGTATGTATGGGAAATTCACTTCCGTTATCAAAAGTGAGCGATCCACTTCTTCAAGTTCTGGAAATTTTAAAACAACGACTCCGGCATAAACTATGTTTGAACCTTTATCAAATGATACATCTGCGCCGGCAATATAGCGAATTTCTCCTTGCAAAGCTTCAATTTTTACTAAGCTTCTTAACTTGTTTTGTATTTTTATGGCTTCTTCCGGCGTTACATCCCAGTGGTGTAAAGTTTTGTAATTTGCCATTTGGGAGTTGATTTCTTAATTTAAGATTGCATTCTAATTAAAAGCATCTTAAAAATGCACAGAATTCTACCTTTTATTTTGCTAATTTTTATTTTAAGTTGCAACTTTGAAAAGAAGACAGAGCAAAAAGAAGTTAAACCCCAGGCCATCATATCCGTTCCAGATTTTGATGAGAATTCAGCTTTTGAATATCTGACAAAGCAAGTCTCTTTCGGACCCCGCGTACCAAATTCAAAGGCACATGAGGAATGCAAAAATTTTCTTATCTCAGAAATTTCAAAGTATGCGGATGCTGTAAATGTTCAAAATTTTACACATAATTATCTTGGGAAAACTTTTAAACTTTCAAACATAATTGCATCATTTAATTTGAAATCGGGATTTAGGATATTGTTGTGTGCTCATTGGGATTCAAGACCGTATGCGGACGAAGAGAAAGAGCCTTCAAAGAGAATTCAACCTGTGCCAGGGGCTAATGATGGGGCAAGCGGTGTCGCTGTATTGCTTGAAATTGCCAGAATTTTAAAGGACAATCCACCGCCGATTGGGATAGATATTGTTTTCTTCGATGGTGAAGATTTGGGAATAGCAGGAGATCTTGACAATTTTTGCATAGGATCAAAATATTTTGCAAAAAATAAATCGGTGAATTATTCACCGCAATTTGGAATTTTGCTTGACATGGTTGGAGATAAGGATCTACAAATTTTTAAAGAGAGAAATTCAGTAGAATATGCGCCAGATGTTGTTGAATACGTTTGGGGAATCGCACGAGAGCTTGAGATTTCGGAATTTAGGGATCAAGTAAAGTATGATGTTTACGATGACCATATACCGCTTAATGAGGCTGGGATAAGAACAATTGACATAATTGACTTTGATTATCCATACTGGCATACGACTGAAGATACGCCTGATAAATGTTCTCCGCAGTCTCTCAAAAAAGTTGGAAGCGTTATTTTGAATTTAATCTACAAATATAAAGCAAATGTGGCTGAAAGATAAGAATCCTTAACAAAGGTGAGAGGGCATTATGGCTGTAAATTTAAAAGAAATGAAAAAAAGAATGGGAAAATAAATTTTTGAATTCGGGTAAATTTAAGGAGAGAAAGGATTGCTTTAAAACTGATTCGGGAATTGAAATAGAAAGGATTTATCTTCCCGATGAAAGTTTTGATTATGCCACAAAACTTGGATTTCCAGGTGAGTATCCTTATACACGCGGGATTTATCCAACGATGTATAGAGGAAGAATATGGACTATGAGACAATATGCGGGTTTTGGAACCGCTGAGGAGACGAACAAAAGATTTAAGTATCTTCTCGAACATGGACAAATGGGTCTTTCCGTTGCCTTTGATCTCCCAACTCAAATGGGATATGATTCAGATCATCCGATGGCGGAGGGAGAAGTTGGGCGCGTTGGCGTTGCGATAGATTCACTTCAGGATATGGAAATTCTTTTTGACGGAATAAATCTTGAAAAAATCACCACTTCTATGACTATAAATGCAACCGCTGCAATTTTGCTTGCGATGTATGTTGCGGTTGCAAAAAAGCAAGGTGCAGATCTAAAGAAAATTTCTGGGACGATTCAAAACGATATTTTAAAAGAATACATCGCAAGGGGGACGTACATTTATCCGCCACAACAATCAATGAAATTGATTGTTGATATCTTCCAATGGTGTAATGAAAATTTGCCGAAGTGGAATGTCATATCGATCAGCGGTTATCATATTCGTGAGGCAGGTGCAAATGCGGTTCAAGAGCTTGCTTTTACATTTGCTAACGCGATTGAATATGTCAGATCTGCTATAAAGGCGGGTCTCGATGTAAATAAATTTGGAGAACAACTTTCATTCTTTTTCAATGCCCATAATAATTTCTTTGAGGAAATTGCCAAATTTAGAGCAGCTCGTAGAATTTGGGCTAAAATTATGCGCGAGAAATTCGGTGTGACAAACGAGGAAGCGATGAAGCTTAGATTTCATGCACAAACTGGTGGATCAACCTTGACGGCTCAGCAAATTGAAAATAACATCGTTCGCGTGACAATCCAAGCGCTTGCAGCTGTCCTTGGAGGTTGTCAATCTCTACATACAAATTCAAAGGATGAAGCACTTGCTCTCCCAACTGAAGAATCAGCAAGGCTTGCTTTAAGAACTCAACAGATAATTGCATATGAGAGCGGTGTAACTGATACGATTGATCCTTTGGCTGGAAGCTATTTTGTTGAGTATTTGACAGATGAGATTGAAAAAAGGGTCTGGGAATATATTGAAAAGATTGAGGCGATGGGTGGGGCTATAAAAGCAATTGAAGCAGGGTATATTCAAAACGAGATAGCAAAGAGCGCATACGAATATCAAATGCAAATTGAACGAAAGGAAAAAATAATTGTTGGGGTAAATGAATTTAAAACCGAGGAAAAGCAAAAAATTGAAATTTTTAAGCTGAACGAGTCTGCTATTAAAAATCAAATCGAAAGGTTGAAAAAATTAAGAAAAGAAAGAGATAATGGCAAGGTTATGTTGGCACTTAAAAGATTGCGCGAAAGTGCGTTGCTTGGTGAAAACCTGATCCCACCAATTATAGAATGTGTTGAGGCTTATGCCACAATTGGAGAAATCTCAGATACTTTAAGAGAAATTTGGGGAGAGTATAGAGAGATATGAAAATAAGCAAGCGAAAATATTCACAACTTCAGCTTTTAAAAAATAAGAAATACAGGTATAAAACTGGACTTTTCATCCTTGAGGGTGAAAGGTTAATAGCAGATGCAATTAAATTTGGGGCTGAGGTATCATTTGTTGCGTATTCGGAAAGATTTTTAAAGGATCAGCAATCTCAGGAGTTTCTAAATTATTTGAAAAATAAGAAAATCGAAATTTACGAGATAGGGGAGGACGAACTTGAAAAGGTTTCCGAGGTTGAGACATCGCAAGGGATCATCGCTGTTGCGAAAATGTTTGAATATAGTTGGGATGATGTTGTAAAAAATGTTAAGCAGAAGGAGCACGCAACTGTTGTCGCACTTGATGAAATTTCGGATCCCGGAAATCTTGGGACGATCTTTAGGGTTTGCGATTGGTTCAAATCCGATCTCATTCTTGTCTCAGATATGAGCGTTGATGTATTTAATCCAAAAACGCTTCGTGCCACGATGGGCTCAGTTTTCAATGTCCCATTTCTGCAGAATATTGATCTAAAGAATTATCTTGTTGAGTTGAAAAAACTTGGTTTCAAGATTTTTTCGACGGCTCCTTCTGGTAAGATCGATTTTCGTGAGTTGGAAGATGAAGATAAGGTTGTGTTTGTCTTCGGTAATGAAGCGCGTGGGGTTAAAAGTGAATTTTTAAAAATTTCAGACGCGGTGGTTAAGATAAGAAAATTTGGGAAAGCTGAATCGTTAAATGTTGCGGTTTCTGCAGGAATAATTCTCTCTGAAAGAGCTTATTCTATTTTCGGGCGATGATGAAAATTCCGGGGTAAATAAACTGATTTTCGGGGATTAAGTTAACGATTTTAAATCCTGTTTTGGTTAAAATTTCGACGAACTCATTTGGGGTGATGTAGTTTAACTCCGGGGCAAGACCGTCTCCATAAACTTTCAACTTTAATTTCAACCTTTCTTCAAAATATGTGTATTTGAATCTAAATGAATCTGATTTCAATGTGTCCTTTATAAAAACAATCCCATCGGTTGTAAGCGCTGAATAGATCTTTTTTAGCAATTCAATTTTTTCCTCATACTTTAGGAAAATAAGAACATCGATAAGAAGCACAAGCTTTAAATCATCAAATTTAAAATCGTCTAGTTTATCTACGAATTCAACTCCCGTTTTATCTGATGTTTTTCTTGCCTCATCTATTCTCGTTTTTGAAATATCAAAACCAATTACTTTTAATTTTTCATTCTTCATCTTAACATAATTTGCGAAAATTCCATAGCCACACCCATAATCGAGAACAGTGCCAGAGTTTGGTATATATGGATCGAGATGTTTTTTTATTGGTTGGAAATTGAAAATTATTCGTGCGTAAATTTTTATCTTTTCCAAGGGTTTTGCGTTTTTGTAAAGTTTAAATAAAGTAAGTTGCTCATCTGAAATTTTCATATCGTTTGGATTTCCATCTGTTTACACTTTTGCTTGAGTTTAAGGTTTTCGTTCGTAGAACTTGCATTGTTTGAGTTTTTCGCTCCAAGCTTAGGATACCCGAAGCGATAGCGGCAACGATTGGCAAAGAGGGAATGCCATCAATTGATATTTCTGGTAGGTCTTTCAAATAGGATGGGTTGAAGTGATTTTTAATGAAATGAGTATCATACTTGCCCATTCGGAAAAATTCGTTTTTCATAACCCACAAGCAAAATGGTATCGTCGTTTTTACGCCGTTTATTTTATACTCGCTTAATGCTGCTTTCATTCTATCAATCGCCTCAATTCTATCTCGCCCCCAAACAATTATCTTTGAAATCATCGGGTCATAGTGAATGGTTATTTCGTTTCCGGGTTCAATCCCAGCGTCAACCCTTACCCAAGGACCACTTGGCTGTTTAATTTCTGTGATCTTTCCAGTTGATGGGAGAAAATCGTTAAATGGATCTTCAGCATAAATTCTGCATTCGATCGCGTGACCATTTGGTTTTATATCTTCCTGTGAGAAACTTAACTTGTTCCCAAACGCAATTTTTATCTGTTCAGCTACGATATCAATCCCCGTCACCATCTCGGTAACTGGGTGTTCGACTTGGAGTCGCGTGTTCATCTCAAGGAAGTAGAAATTGCGATTTTTGTCAACTATAAATTCAACTGTTCCTGCATTTTCATAATTAACCGCTTTTGCAATTTTTATAGCAGACTCAAAGAGTTTTTCCCTCAATTCTGGCGTCACAATTGGTGAAGGTGTTTCCTCTATAACTTTTTGATGTCTTCTTTGAATCGAGCATTCCCTTTCTCCAAGTGCGATGATATTCCCGAATTTATCTGCAAGGATTTGCACTTCCACATGGTGTGGCTCTTCAACATATTTTTCGATGTAAACTCTATCGTCACCGAAGGCGAACATAGCTTCATTTTTTGCTGCTCTTATTGCGGATTCAAGTTCTTCTTCTTCATGCACAATTCTCATACCTTTTCCACCACCGCCGGCTGCTGCTTTAATTAAAATCGGGAAGCCAATTTCATTTGCTATTTCAATTGCTTCATCAACATTTGATATTGGATTTTCAGAGCCCGGAACTATTGGGACGCCGACTTTCTTTGCAATCTCTCTGGCTTCAAGTTTATCGCCCATCTTTTTAATTGCCTCTGGAGATGGTCCGATGAAAATTATGCCATTGTCGTTGACAAGTTTTGCAAACTCTTCATTTTCAGAAAGGAAGCCATATCCGGGATGGATTGCATCCGCCTTTAGACTTTTTGCTACCTTTATTATCTTTTCCATGTTAAGATATGTTTCAGCTGGATTTGCCTCGCCGATGCACTCTGCATAATCAGCCATTGCAACAAAAGGTTTGTCTTTGTCAACTTCTGAATAAATAGCTATCGTTTCAAATCCAAGCATTTTACAGGTTCGCATAATTCTTACAGCTATTTCCCCGCGGTTTGCTATGAGAATTCTCATACCTTAAATCTAAATTTTGTTTGATTTAGTCAACATTGAGTTCTACTATTGTAACGCCATCACCACCTTCTTCCCAGCTGCCAAGTCGAAATGATTTGACATTTGGATGTCGCTTCAAAAACTCAGCAATTTCTTGTTTTAATTTTCCCGTCCCTTTGCCGTGGATTATTTCAATTTTCTTCAATCCGTATAAAAAGCTTGTGTCGATGAACTTGTCAACGGCGCTTATAGCTTCATCGGCGCGCATTCCTCTTACATCAATTTTTGTCGATACCTGAGCAAACAGGTCGGTTGCTAAAGATAGTTTTTTAACTTCTTTTTGTTCAACCTTTTCGATTTCGTTTGTTTTGAGAACCATTTTCACCGCTCCAAATTCTACAACCACATTTGAACCATCGACTTGTAAAACCTCTCCCACCTGTGTTCCATCTTTCATTTTGACGAAGTCGCCAGGCTTGATCTCGATCGTTTGAGATTCTTGTTCCTCAAGTTGTTTTGAAATCTGGTCGAACTGTTTTTCAATTTGTTCAGCGACTTTGTGTGCTTCTTTTACGCTTTCCTTTGAAGCCTCAGTTTCTTTTATTTTTCTTATCGCCTCCTCAATTCTTGCCCTTGCGTTTTCAACTATTGCACGAAATTCGTTCAGTGCTTCGCGTTTTACCTTTTTTCTCTCTCGCTCGATCTCTGCAAGTTTTTGCTTGTACTCCAAAATCATTTTGTTAAGTTTTTCATCTTTCTCCTTCGCTTCATTTACAAGTTTTCTGTATTCAACTTCAAGAGCTTCAAGGCGTGATAAAATTTCTTCAACTTTAACCTGTGCTTTGTCAAGGTATTCTTTTGCATTATTTACAATTTCCTCGTCTAATCCAAGGCGCTTTGCTATCTCAAATGCATAACTGCTTCCAGGAACACCAGTTCTCAATCTATAGGTTGGAGCGAGGGTTTGATGATCAAATTCCATCGCCCCACATTCAATTTGTGGATTGTTGTAAGCATAGAATTTAATCGCACTGTTATGCGTTGTAACGATCACAGATGAACCTTTGCTTTTCAATTTTTCTATTATTGCGATTCCAAGCGCACCGCCCTCCGCTGGATCAGTTCCAGAACCAAGTTCATCAAGTAAGACAAGTGTTTTATCGTCGGCTTCGGAAATTATTCTTTTCAAATTTTTTATGTGTGAGCCAAAGGACGAGAGATCTTTTTCCACAGATTGCTCATCGCCAATATCGATGAAAATCTTTTTGAAAATTTTCAATTTGCTTGACTCTTTCAATGGCACTGGGATTCCCGCTTGAGCCATTAGCGTGAGCAAACCAACGGTTTTTAAAACAACTGTCTTTCCACCGGAGTTTGGGCCAGAAATTACAAAAATTGAAGAGCCATCACCAAGCTTAAAATCGAGAGGAACTACTTTATTCTTTCCGTGTCTCAACAGAAGAATTGGATGACGTGCAGAGTTAAGAACGATCGGACCTTCCTCTGAAATTTCGGGAGCGTAGCCATCTATTTGAAGTGCAAATTTTGCTTTCGCGTATATGAAATCAAGTTTACCAAGGATATTTATGTTTACATGGAGATATTTTAAGTTTTCTCTTACCTTGTCAGTTAATTCTCGTAATATCCGCTCAACTTCCTTTTGCTCTTGAAATTGAAGTTGCAGGATTTCGTTGTTTAATTCGACTATTTCGGCTGGCTCAATGAAAACTGTTAACCCCGTTGAAGAAGTTCCGTGAACGACACCCGCTACATGTTTTTTGTGCTCGACTTTAACAGGTATCACAAGCCGTCCATCTCTTTGCGGGATGATGTCATCTTGTGTGTAATCTTTTTCTGAAATTTGTTTCAAAATCGAATACAACCTTTTTCTCACATAATCTTGCTTTTTCAGGATCTCCTCACGAATTTGTCTTAACTCAGGGCTTGCGTTATCTTTGACATTCCCAGATTCATCTATAACCTCGTCTATATTATATTCAAGTACCCTGTTTACAAATATATTTTTCGCAAGATCCCAAAGGTTGGGGTATTTATCTTCTCGCTTGCTAAGATATTCTCTTATCAACCTTGAAACGGCGAGAACTGATTTTATATCAAGAAAATCAGATGGCATCAGAAAACTTCCCTCAATCTCGCATCTTCTTAAAGCAATTCGTATGTCCTTAATTCCATCGATGGGGAAGGGATCATCATAGGCGAGTATATCTTTCATTTCAATTGTTAATTTGAGCTCTCTTTCGATAATTTTGGGGTTCGTATAGGGAAAAAGATTTTCTATAAGTTCAATTCCAATCTGCGAAGTGGCAAATGATAAGATATGCTGTTTGATTTTATCAAATTCGAGTTTATTTAGCGTTTCGGTCTTCACCTTTTATTGATTCGATTGTTTTCTGAATTTGTTCTTTAAACTTTATTTTGGAACCAAAATTTTTCTCGATGAAATCGTAGATGCCAACCGTTGCTTTTACAACAGGTTTATAAAATTTTGAAGAATCTCTGACTTTTTCTGAAGGAAAGTTCAAGTAGCCAAGGAATATGAACAAGATGCCAATTATTAATAAACCTTCAAGAAATCCGAGAATGGCTCCAAGAAGATTGTCTATCAATTCAACAAAGATTGAAACATTTCTCAGAAATTTTGCAAGTAGCGTTGCAGTTAAAATACATGCAACAAAAATTATAAACATTGCAAGATAAGTGGAGAATTCCGCAGATATCCCGATGTCTTTCAAAATCTGTGCAACTTTTAAGTTATGCTTCACTCCAAGCCATATACCAAAAATAACTCCAACAAGTCCCAAAACTCTTGTAATAAATCCCTTTCTAAAGCCGCGATAAACGAAAATGGCAATAAAGCCAAGTATCGTATAATCAAGCCAGTTCATTAAGCTTGAAGTTTTTCTTTGACAATTTTCTGAACCGTTGCGCCATCAGCTTTCCCTCGTAGTTCCTTCATGACTACGCCCATAACTTTACCAAAATCTTTTGGTCCAGTTGCTCCGATTTCTTTGATAACTTTCTCAACGAATTTTACGATTTCTTCTTCAGACATTTGTTCGGGTAGATATTCGTTTAAAATTTCAAGCTCTTTCTTTTCTTTCTCAGCGAGATCAAATCTGCCACCCTTTTCAAAAAGTTCAATGGATTCTTTTCGCTTTTTGATCTCAGATTTTATAACTTGAATTTCATCTTCTTCTGTGAGTTCTTTGTTTTCAGCTTTTCTTTCAATTTCTCTCCTTCTGAGCATAGTCTGAAGCATTCTGATGACCTCAAGTCTAATCTTGTCGCCAGATTTCATAGCATTTTTAAGATCGTCGGCAAGTTTTTCTCTAAGCCCCATTTGCTTTTTCAAGTTTTGTTTTGAAAATAAAAAGGCAGGACAAAGCCTGCCTTATTGTTTTTATTTCACCTTGGAATACTTCTTAGGAAAAATTTTCACTGAAGATAACATTACAACTTTTGTAACGCTGAATAATTAATTCTCAATGCATCCGCTTTCCTTAATCTTTGCTGAATATCGATCACAATTCCCATTTTTGAATCTCTATCGATTCGGAGCGAAACTATAACATTTGGATTTTCCTGGCGCTTTCGGTACATGATATCAATAATATCATCAAGCTGAACTATGTTGTCATCAATTTGAATTCTTCCATCTCTTCCAACCCAGATATAAGAGACAAGACGTTTGTTCTCAATTTTCTCGATGGCTGCAGCTTCTGGCAAGATATATCTTACCTTAACATCATAAACCTTAATTGTTGTCGTAACCATAAAGAACAGTATCAGCTGAAAGATCACGTCGGGTAGAGATGCAGTTGGAATAGTTGGTTTAGTTTGACCAAATTTTTTCTGAAATTTCATTATTTATCACCTCTCGTTTTATTTAACCTCTTCTGGTTCGGCGATTGAAATACGAATTGGGATTTCCTTTTTAACTTCCTCCTGTTGATCTTTTGTTAAGTCTTTATATGACTTACCAAATGTTTTAAGCGAGTATTCCTCACGCAGGTCGTTATAAGCAAGCTTTAACTCATCAAGTACCTCAATGTATCGACTATAGCTTGTTTCGCGATCTGTTTTGATTGAGATGATAAGTTTAGGATTTGCTTTGATTTTATTCTTTATCGTCTCTCTAATTTGTGGTACAGTGATGAGTTCACCGTCAAGCAAAACTTCACCTGCTGCATTTACAAGAAGCTTGGCTATATCGCTTTGTTTAACTTTTACCTGTTCGGTTGTTTCAGCCGCAGGCGGGAGGACAAGACCTATACCTGTGTCAACATCAAATGTAGTTGCGACAAGAAAGAAAATCATTAACTCAAAAGCAATATCCGCCATTGAGGCGGAGGGGATTTCTGCTTCGGCTCTTTTTCTTCTTCTAAACATGGCTTAAAAAATTTATTTTGTTGGGTTTTTCGCTTCTGACACGCTTACCTTTTTACCAGCCTGCATCTCTGCAAGTGCATCGATTAGCTCAATTGAACTTTCTTCCATATCAATGACTATTCTGTCAATCTTTGAAACAAAGTAGTTATAGAATGTTTGGAGGATCATAGCAACAACGAGACCAAAAAGTGTTGTTAAGAGTGCTATCGAAATACCACCAGCAACAATTTCAGGGGAGATATTTTTCGCTTCTTTAATTGAGTCAAATGCTACGATCATTCCCTGAACCGTTCCAGTAAATCCGAGAAGTGGAGCGAGTGAGATGAACAACGAAAGCCATACAAGTCCCCTTTCAAGAAAAGCCATTTCGACTCCACCATATGCTATTATTGCTTTTTCGGCAGCTTCAATTCCCTCATTTGCTCTCAGAAGTCCCGCCTGGAAGACGCTCGCAACAGGACCAGGGGTTTTTTGGCAAACTTCAAGCGCCTTTTCAACCCCGCCCTCATCAAGGGCTTTTTTAACCTCTGAGAGGAACTTTCTTGTATTGATGCTGGCTTTTCTCAGTGAGATCAGCTTTGCAATTGAAAGGGCTAAACCAATAATTAAAATCGCGAGAATCGGATGCATAAAAAATCCACCTTCAATATACTTTTCAACAAGGAGATTAACTATCTCCTCAACTGCTCCCTTTTGCTGCGCCTGAAACAAGAAAGCTAACACGCCTTGTGATAAGACCATATTTTTAACCTCCGAAATTTTTTTAGTTTTTATAAATATAATGCATTTGTGCAAATAATAATAAATAAATTTGACAAAATCAAGAATTTAAACATGTCCCCCTAAAGCTGAACAAAATTACAGTGGCGCTAGCGCAACGGCTCTTTAATTTTCAGCGAACATGTGGAAAAATTGATTTTTATTTAACTTGTTAGTAACTTTAAAATTGAAAAAATTTAACTTCGCTTTACAATGGAACACCGAATCCTTAGTAAAATTGACGAATTCCTCGCGGAAATAGATAAATCTCTCAGGGAAGAACTATCCACTAATTTCACTTCCATAAAACAAGAGGATATTCAAAAGATTCATCAAATTTTAATTAAATATATTCACCAAGTAATCGACCTTGCTAAAAAGGGGCGCTCTGTCCATGAGAGGGTTCTTCATTCAATTATACAAAATTATTCGGATGCGGTAATTGCGCTTGACAACGATTATAAAATTTTCTTCTGGAATAAAGGCGCGGAAAGAATCTTCGGATATACTTTGGATGAAATGTTGGGGAAAACGGTTGATCCTATTGTTCCATCCGAGCTTAAAGAAAAAGGGGAGCTACAGTGGTTATTTGAGGAAACTTTAAGAAAAGGATATATTGAAAATTATGAAACTGAAAGAATTACAAAAGATGGCAGACGAATCATCGTGAATTTATCCAGAAGTTTGATAAAGGATGAAAATGGCGAGATTTTAGGTAGCATTGCTATTGTTAAGGATGTTACAAAGGTTAAAGAGCTTGAAAAGCAGATACAGCATTCGGATAAACTTGCTCTTATTGGGCAAATTGCGGCTGGGATTGCTCATGAGATAGGGACACCCCTTAATGTGATCTCTGGAAATGCAGAATATATAATGATGGAAATGGGCGAAAATAACCCGTATAAAGAGGAACTTGAAACGATCATTTCACAGGCTGAGAGAATAGCGAACCTTATAAAACAACTTTTAGAATTTGCAAGGCCCAAAAAACCAAACTATACTAAGATAAATGTAAATCATGAAATTTCTCATGTTGTTGAACTTTTGAAACATCAGTTTGAAAAGTCGAATATAAAATTGAATTTGAAATTTAGCGAAAATATTCCAGATATATACGCCGATTGTTCACAAATTCATCAAGTTTTCTTGAACATAATTATGAATGCAATTCAGGCGATAAACCAAAATGGTTTAATCGAGATTGAAACATTTTTGAGAGATGGATATGTAAATATAAAATTTAAAGACAATGGCATTGGTATTCTCCCAGAGCATATTGACAAAATTTTTGAACCGTTTTTTACAACTAAGGAAGCCGGGAAAGGTACGGGACTTGGACTTGCAGTGAGCAAGAGAATAATTGATGAACACAATGGGAAAGTTGAAGTGGAAAGTACACCTGGCAAAGGGACGATATTTACTGTTAAGTTTCCGGCATATATAACAAAGGAAGATAGAGAAATATGACAGATGAATTAGCCAAAGCACATAACATTAAAATTCTTGTGATCGATGATGATATTAAAATGCTTGAACTTTTAGAGAAAGTCCTTTTGAGAAAGGGATATACTGTTGAGACAGCCTCAAAACCGAAAGAAGCGCTTGAAAAGTTCGAAGCCAATGGATTTGATATCGTTGTCACCGATATAAATATGCCTGAGATAAATGGACTTGAGATCTTACGACAAATAAAATCAGTTTCACCTAACACAATCGTAATTATGATAACTGCATTTGCTACGGTAAGCTCAGCGGTTGAATCTATGAAACTTGGCGCGTATGATTATATCATAAAACCTTTCAACATGGAGGAATTTGTTCTGATAATTCAGCGGGCAGCGGAACAAATCGCGCTGAAGAAAGAAGTTGAATTTTTGAGAAGGGAAATTCAGCAAAGATATTCTTTCGGCAACATCATTGGAAAAAGTCCGCAGATGCAAAAGGTATTTCAGCTAATAAAACAAGTCGCAAATACGAACAGCAATGTTATAATTTATGGTAAAAGTGGAACTGGCAAGGAACTCGTTGCAAGGGCAATTCATTACAATAGTCCAAGAAAAGATAAACCTTTTATTGCTGTTAATTGTAGCGCCATCCCCGAAAGTTTGCTTGAGTCAGAACTCTTCGGACATGAAAAGGGAGCGTTCACTGGGGCAATTAGCTCAAGGAAGGGACTTTTTGAAGAAGCAAATGGCGGTACTATCTTCCTTGACGAAATTGGGGATATGTCGCTTGCGATGCAAGCTAAACTTTTAAGAGTTCTTGAGGAGAAAGAGATAAGAGCGGTTGGAAGTGATAAGCCTAAAAAAGTTGATGTCAGGGTTATTGCTGCAACACATAAAAATCTTGAGAAAGCCGTCAAGGAGGGAACATTTCGGGAAGATTTGTTCTATAGATTAAATGTTATACCGATTTATTTGCCTGAACTAAGAGAAAGGGTCGAGGATATACCTCTCCTGGTTGAGTATTTTTTGAAGAAATATAATGAAGAAGCAGGAAGAAATGTAAGGATCTCAAGAGAGGCTCTTGCGTGTATGATGAAATATTCATGGCCTGGAAATGTTAGAGAGCTTGAAAATTTGATTGAAAGACTTGTTGTCCTTTCAACAGGAGATGAAATAAGAGTTGAAGACTTGCCTGAACATATAAGAGCATGCAAGGCGGAGGATATAGTTGAAGAACTTACTTTGGGAGAAAAAATAACCCTTGAGGAGCTTGAAAAAAGATATATTTTGAAAGTACTTCAAGAAACTGGGTGGCATAAATCAAACGCAGCAAAAATTCTTGGAATTGACAGACGCACACTTTACAGAAAAATAGAAGAATACAAACTTGAAGAACCCGAAAATGCAGCTGGTGGAGAAGCTGACGGTGCTGATTGATAAGGTGTTAACTTACGGTAAAATGATAAGATTTTCCCACACTGTTTTTGCTCTTCCCTTTGCTTTTTCCAGTGTCGTTTTCTCTTCGCTTTTTTATAAGGTTACACTTGAAAAGATGTTTTGGATTTTGATTGCGATGCTTGGTGCGAGAAGTTCAGCTATGGGTTTTAATAGGATCGTCGATAGAAGAATTGATGCTTTAAATCCAAGAACTAAAAATAGGGAATTGCCAACGGGGAAAATATCGATCATTGAAGCAAGCATTTTTGTATTTTTTTTCTCCGCTCTTTTCATTTACGCAGCTTATAAGCTTAATCCTCTTTGTTTTTACCTTTCACCCGTTGCGCTCGCTGTGATATTTTTTTATTCCTTTACGAAGAGATTTACATGGCTTTCACATCTTTTCCTAGGCTTATCACTTGGGCTTGCACCAGTTGGAGCTTGGCTTGCCATTGCTGGTAGATTTGATCTACCCCCCATTATACTTGGCTTTGGTGTTTTGACCTGGATTGGTGCCTCAGATATAATTTATGCATGTCAAGACTACGAATTCGATGTAAAATATGGGCTTTATTCAATTCCTCAAAAGTTTGGAATCGAGAAGGCGCTGAAAATCTCATCGGCAATTCATTTGTTAACCTTTATTTCTTTTGCATCTTTAAAATTTTTGCTAAATCTTGGGTGGATCTATACTGTTGGATTAATTTTGATCGGTATTCTTTTAGTTTATCAACATAGGATAGTTAAGCCAAACGATTTGTCCAAGGTAAATTTTGCATTTAACAATGTAAATAGTTTGGTAAGCACAACTTATTTTGTTTTTTCATCGCTTGAACTCATGTTTTGAGGGGGTTCTTTTAAATTTTGGTTCTTTTGTTTGGTCTTTCTTTGGAGCATTTTGATCTCTTTCGAACTATAAACCTCTCCTTTAAACTCTCTTTTCAGCGCGACAACCCCAGTTCTTGCAAGTTCAACTATGCCATACGGGGCAAGCATGTTTATCATCGCTGTTATTTTATCGCTTTTACCTGTGACCTCAACGGTCAGTGTTGTTGGTCCGATATCAACTACCTTTGCTTTGAATATATCTGAAATTTCAATTACATCACTTCTTGTATGCGGATTCACTTTTACCTTGATCAGTGCGAGTTCCCTTTCAACAAATGGTTCATTTGTTAAGTCAACAACTTTTAAAATATCTATAAGTTTGTTCAGCTGTTTTATTATTTGCTCAATTTGGTCATCGTCTCCATTTGTTACTATCGTCATTCTTGAAATGGTTGGATCTTCCGTTGGACCAACAGAAATGCTTTCGATGTTGTAGCCTTTTGCGCTGAAAAGTCCCGAAATTCTTGTCAGAACGCCGAACTTATTTTCAACTAGTATTGATATTGTGTGTTTCATTTTTACCTCAATTTTTAGTGTTCAATTATATCTTTTACCGAACCACCGAGTGGGATATACGGGTAAACATTTTCTTCATAAATTGTTTTAAATTCGATCATAACAGGCTTATCTCTTAACGCGAGCGCTTTCTTTAAAACTGGTTCCACATCAGAACTTGATTCAGCTTGAAGAAAATAAATTTTGTAGGCTTCAGCAATTTTCATGAAATCAGGACATGCTTTATCAATCAAAATCTCATTGAAGGGCTTTCTCCAGTGTAGTTCTTGCCATTGTCTTGTGATATCGATATGCCCATCGTTGAAAATTATAATTTTTATGGGAAGGTTGTATAAAACAATTGTTGCGAGTTCTCGAAAATTTATTTGAAAGCTTCTATTTCCATTCAGCGATATAACTGGCCTATCTTTGGTGGTCGTCGCCACGCCGATCGATGCTGGTATAGAGAAGCCCATCGTGCCAAGCCCTCCGCTTGTAATATGAGTTCGTGGATATAGGAATTTAAAAAATTGCGCTGTCCACATTTGAAATTGCCCAACATCCGTGACGATGATAGCATTTCCACCCGTTAATTCGCGCAGTTTTTCTATGACATATTGAACGCGGATCTCCTTGCCTTGTTCATACCTTAATGGATGCTTTTCTTTCCATATTTTAATCTGACGAAGCCATTCCTCTGTATTTAAGTTTTTAACAAGTGGAATAAGTTTTCTTATGGCGTCTTTAACATCGCCAACAATTGGGACATCAACTTTGATATTTTTGCTTATTGATGCGGGATCAATATCGATGTGAATTTTTTTCGCATTCGGTGCGAATTTACTTGCTTCCCCTGTTGTTCTCTCGCTTAACCTTGAGCCAATTATAACTATGCAATCGGATTCACTTGTTGCGATATTTGCATACCAGGTTCCATGTATTCCAAGCATCCCAAGCGATAGTGGATCGTCCTCTGGATAAACACCTTGTCCCATCAGAGTTGTCGCAACAGGAGAGTTTATTTTTCTTGCAAGCTCACGAAGCTCGCCAGAAGCATTACCCGCCGTGACACCACCACCTGCAATTATTACTGGTTTTGATGAATTGTTTATTATATCCGCTGCCCTCTTTATTTGACCTGCGTGAGCTGAATGCACGGGATTGTAACCGCGAAGATTTACAGTTTCAGGATATTCAAAGGTAAATTTTTCTAACATAACATCTCTCGGCAGGTCGATAAGCACTGGTCCAGGTCTTCCTGTTGTTGCGATGTGAAAAGCAGACTTTATTATGTTTGAAAGTTCGCTTATTCTTGTGACAAGAAAATTGTGTTTAGTTATAGGTCTGGTGATCCCGACTATGTCATAGAAAAACTGCGCGAATTAACGGGTGGAA